>DFEN01000015.1 GCA_002368685.1 Lachnospiraceae bacterium UBA3801 | reverse complement strand
CCTGGATGCTGCAGAATTTGGCAAGGCATCAATTCCGGATAATGTAGTAGAGGCATTTTCTCAGATTAATAATCGTGAAGAGAAGAATGTGAAAATGGATGAGGTGTTCCGAATTATAAGACGCTGGTGTTCTGACTCTAAGAAACCTGTTGTTCTCATAATTGATGAGGTTGATAGTGCTACTAATAATCAGGTTTTTCTTGATTTCTTAGCACAGCTCCGAGAGGCATATCTTAGCAGAGAATCTGATGGTATACCCGCATTCCAGTCTGTTATTTTGGCAGGTGTTACAGATGTCAAGCATTTAAAGAGTAAGATAAGAGATGATGATAGTCATAAGGTTAATAGTCCTTGGAATATTGCTGAAGACTTTAACCTCGATATGAGTCTATCTGAAGCAGGCATTGAAAAAATGCTGGAGGAGTATTCGGCGGATCATAATATAAGCATAAATGCCACAAGTATCGCTAAGGAAATACGTGAGTATACATCGGGGTATCCATTTCTTGTTAGTAGAATATGCAAATATATAGATAAAAATCTTGTTGGATCTAGTGTCAGATTCGACTCGGCTGAGAAGGCTTGGACGACAGAGGGGGTAAGTGAGGCAGTAAGAAGAGTGTTAAATGAGAGTAATACTCTCTTTGAATCACTTATGGGAAAGGTTCAAACTGATGAGGAATTGAGTGGATTATTACAGACTATTCTTTTCTCGGGAGAAAGAATCTCATATAATATTTATTCTTCATCTATTTCGCTGGCGTCAATGTATGGCTTTGTAAGAGATGATAATGGTGCGGTTGCCATATCGAATAGAATATTTGAGACGGTTTTATATAACTATTATTTATCAAGAGAAGAGATGAAGAATTCTTCCATTTATAGTATGGGTAATGATGATAGGGATAGCCTTGTGGTTAATGGAAAGCTGCAGATGGAGAAACTTCTCAAGCGTTACATAGAAGTATATGATGATATATATGATGCTGTAGATGACAGGTTCCTTGAGGAAGAGGGAAGACGTAGGTTTCTCTTATATATAAGACCAATCATTAATGGAACCGGTAATTATTATATAGAAGCCAGAACTAGAAATACGAAAAGGATGGATCTGGTTATCGATTATAATGGTGAGCAGTTTATAATTGAACTTAAGATATGGAGAGGCAGGGAGTATCATAACGAGGGAGAAAAACAGCTCGCAGATTATCTCGAGTCTAAGCATCTAGATACAGGTTATATGCTGACATATAGTTTCAACAAGAATAAGAAAACTGGAATAACATATGAGGTTGTAGATAGTAAACATTTGATTGAAGCATTAGTGTAAAGGCGTCAAGGATTTTTTAGGGGATAGAAGGAGGTTATTTATGGATAAAAAAGCAATGTACAAGCTGTCTTACGGACTATTTGTCCTGACAACGAAGCTTGGGGATAAGGATAATGGTTGTATAACAAATACTGCGATTCAGGTGACATCCGAGCCGAATAGAATAGCCTTTGCTGTTAATAAGGCTAATCTGACTCATGATATGCTTATGGAGTCAAAGGTTTTCAACATTTCAATACTTAGTGAAGAGGCTTCATTTGATGTTTTCAAGAGATTTGGCTTCCAGTCTGGTAGAGAGGTTGATAAGTTTGAGGATTACGTGCTAGATAAGGATTATAAGGTGGCAGAGAATGGTATGACCTATATCCTTGATGGAACGAATTCCTATATATCAGGAACTGTTTTTGCTAGACTTGATCTTGGTACACATACACTATTTATATGTGATGTAACAGATATGGATGTTTTAAGTGATGCACCATCTGCTACATATGATTATTATCAGAATAATATCAAGCCTAAGCCACAGGATATAGCTAAGGGTGATACTGTTGGTACAGTTCAGAAGGATGAAACTTCTACCGGCAAGACTATATGGAGATGTACTGTATGTGGATATGAGTGGGAAGGCGAAGAGCTTCCTGATGATTTCATATGTCCATGGTGCAAGCATCCAAAGGCTGATTTTGAGAAGATTGTAAGATGAAAGATAAAGTAAAGAAGTATTTTTCTATTCCTGAATCAAGAAGGGTTATATATGATTATATTCGCGTGTTAGCATGCATTGGCATTATATGTCTGCATGCTACAGGCAATCGTTGTAAGTATGGAAGAACCACCATATTTTCATCTGTGGTTTATGATGATGATTATGGGATTCTATATAGTTGCGCCTTTTTATCAGAGAGGACTCCAGGGGCTGAAAGATAAGGACCTAAAGTGGTTATATATAGTAATGCTTGCTGTATATACTATGAGTGATTATGTTCCATTAATAGGAATTAGAATTGGAATAAATGGTTTCTTCCCAAATTGGTCTATATATTTTATAGCTGGATATATATTATATAGATTTGATAATAAGAGAGCTCATAGATTCTTTGCTATAATTGGAGCTGTTTCTGTAGTATTTATGTTCCTCTGGAAGATGAGACATCCCGATATAGTAATAGCTAATTTCTACGATTTGGCTCCTCATATGCTGTTAGCTACTTGTGGAGTTTTCTCTATGGCCATGCTTTTGGAACCATATATTACAAAACTTAAGTGGTTAAACTGGATATTTATGAAGATATCTAATTATACCTTCTCTATTTATATGATTCATGGCTTTATTCTTATAAGCTATGTGAATTCACACGAGTCAGCTGCGCAGACAGTGAAAGGCACTATTACAGAAGTGCTGTTTGTCTTCTTTAAGTGCCTGATATTTGTTGTTCTATTCGATAATCTAATTACATTTAATATTCAGAGGTTGATATATTTTGTTACAGATAAAGTTAGTAAGCTTGTTAAAAGACTGCCGTTTGCTAAAAGGCAAGAGTCCTAAGGCTATTTGATATATAAGAACGGAGGGTGGTGCTTGTGTTTAAACATGCAAAACCACGTACTGCAGTACATCTACATTTGTTTTATATAGATACTATTGATGAATTTGTTGGGTATCTGAAGAATATACCTGAATATTTTGATATTTATATATCATGCCAGGAGAATGCTGATCAGACCTTTATTCAAAAGAAAATAAAAAGGATTAGACGAGTTCATGATATAGTTATCAGAGTTACACCTAACAGAGGTAGGGATATTGCGCCTTTCTATGCTCTGTTTAGAGAAGAACTAAAGAATTATGATTATTTACTCCATATTCATTCTAAGAAGTCACTATATTCTGGTGAAGAAGCTGTGGCATGGAGAAGATATAGTTTGGATGGAGTATTAAAGGATAAAAAAACTGTTTCTAAGATATTTAGTTTATTTGACGACAAGAGTTCTGTGGGTATGGTTTATGGTGAGCCTCCTAAGGATTTGCCAGAATATGTATATCATTGGTTGAGTAATAAAACGAAGAGTAAAATGCTTCTTGATCGAATGGGCATTCCTTTTGAGGATATGATGTTCCTATATCCAACGGGAAGCTTTTTTTGGGCTAGAACTGAGGCTATTAAACCGTTATTTGATTTGAAACTATCTTACGAAGATTTTGATGAAGAAGCAGGTCAGATTGACGGGACTCTGGCGCATGCTTTGGAAAGAGTAGTTGCGTGGGTTAATAATAAAAGGGGATACGATAGTTTAATTTTTAATCCTGATGATAGTAGTATGTCCCGCAATATAAGCTATAATCCTTTTAAGGCTTATTTTGGAAATAATCTTGAGTTATCTACTCGAATTATTATGGAACATGATGTTATTACCTTTGACTTATACGATACATTAATTACTCGTAAGGTTTATAAGCCAGAGGATATAGTGTTAATTGTACTGCAGAAGGTAGAGGACATAATTCCAAATGACTGTGACTTTATTCTAAAAAGAAGAGAGGCTGAAGAAAAAGCTCTGGTTCAAAGAGGAATTAAATATACTTTGGATGATATATATGATGAGCTTGCATCTTTAACTGGAATGACTAGTGATGTGATCTATAGAATTAAGGAGCTTGAAATTCAGACAGAATATGAACTATCTATTCCAAGAAGAGATGTTGTTCAATTGTTTAATAGAGCTAAAGAAGCAGGTAAGAAAACTATCATTATGGGTGATAGTTATTTATCTAGCGACGTGCTTATAAAAATCCTAAGTAGATGTGGAATTACTGGATATGATGAATTATGGTTATCAAATGAAAAGGGTTGCAGTAAAAATGACGGTTCTATGTGGGAGTCATTTTTTGAAGATTACTCTGATGCAGATACTATCAATGTAGGTGATGATCCGTATTCTGATATACAGCTCCTTAGTAATATTAGAAAAGATGTGTTGTTTTTAATGTCTCCAAGAAATGAATTTTTGCTTTCTAAGGATTATAAACTATTAGAGGGATATTCTAATATGTCTGCCGAGTCATCTCTAAAACTAGGTTCACTAGTAAATGCGGAGGTATACAATTCTCCATATGCTTTAAAGGATAATACTGGCGATGTTTTAGTTACGACGAAGTAATTTTTTAATCCGAAGCATTGATTTATATAGTCTTGAGTTTTTGATTATTACGAGTTCTGTTTCTTTGTTGCGAAGCTTTTCTTCTGTGTCGGTAAGCTTCTCTTTTAGATTACTTAGTTCGGATTCGGTATCTTTATATATTGTTTTTGGCATCCATACGTAGTTGGAGCTATTAGTCATAGCAAGTAGTAGCTTCTTATTGTCTTTTTGGTCGGTGAAGGATTCGTTACCGATGTAAGAGTCTTTATATAGGTCGATATACTCAGAACACATTGAATCTACATCTTTTTCTATGTATTGGGACGCATTTTCCTTAAGTCGAGAGTATTCTTCGCCATTACTAAATAAATCGTCAATTGCTTGTAAGATATCTGAAGGACTGGAATCATATGGGACAGTGCTTCCATATCCGTTTTTGTTTACTCTTGCTCCTTGTGCTCCAATATCTGTTGTTAAAATAGGCGTGTTACAATATATTGATTCGGAGATAATATAGCAGAAGGTTTCTGGCCATATAGATAGAATACATACTAGATCAATATTACATCCCTTTATAATTGTTGGAATATAGTCTCTAGAATATGGACCAGCTTTGTGGAGATTGTCCTGACTTAGATTCATTAAATCGTCATCTCCAATACTACCAAATATAAACCATTCATATATATCCGGATCACTATTCTTAATCATTTCGTATATAAGCTTACTTCCCTTTTCAGGAACCATACCACCAAAGAATGCTATTCTTCTTTTGTTTTCAGATGTTTCTTTTTTGTGAATAGCAATTGGTAATGTCCTGGATGAATAGAAAGTATTGTTATGTTCGATTATGATCTGGATTCCGTCTGTCGTATCTATATTTGAGAAACCTCTGAATCCGCTGCCAAGGTAATTATTATTTTTGTAGGCGCTAACGGTATCTTTGCGGGCATATTTTTCCATTTGCTCAAGAATTAAGTTTTCAGCATTGCTTGGATCCTCATATGCTATATATTCTTTAATCTCGGCACTATTAATAGTTGGAATGATAGCCCATCCATCAACCACTAGACACTTATTTTCATATAAATCGACATAGTCAATGTTTCCCTCGATCAATGGATTGTCAATAACCAAGGACTTCGCTACCGTTTTTGTGCTTGTTGGACTAAAATCTATTCCGTGTTCTATAACAATGGACTTGTCACGGAGATTTGGATATACAGATAAGACTATTTCCATACATGATTCATGAGGATAAATTATCTTGTTGCAAAGTTTAAGAGCTTCCTCAAAATTCTTTTGCCATAGAGGGAGAATGTTTACTTTTTTAGAATAGCCTGCAAAACTACTGATGGCATCCTTCCATACTTCCTTATCATGATTATCTGGCTGAATGTAATTATAGTTTTTATCTAGTAATTTATAGGCTGGAGATAAACAAAAGAAGTCATGAATAGTGGTGATTAGTGTTATATTTCTCGTGCTAGCGGCGTGAAACATATCAAGAGATAGTCCTAATACGTGGTGTATATGGACTATATTAATCTTGAAGGTATCAAGAATTAGTTCAAATAATACTTTTAATTGCTTAGAGTGGAATGTAAAGAAGTTATCAATCTCTCCAATATAGAATCTATAAGTATGAATGTGATTATTTGCGTATACAGTCAGTAGGAGATATGTGTCGTCTCTTGTCAGAGTGAAAACATTATATATATCTTTTGTTGAGTCGACGAGAGATTTTAAGTGATACTGTGTTCCCCCTATGCTACCATATGCATCACTACGGAAATCAAGATGTGACATATATAGTAAATTTTTCTTCCCATTAGCAAGATCTATAAAAACATTGATATTATCTCTAATATACTGCTCTGGATTCTCCTGGCAGTAGAGAGAGTTTGTCTTCATTTGCTCAGGATATTCATTCATCAAATATTTCTCATGAGCTTTTAGCAGTTCTTTTTTGTCGCTTGTATCAAAGGAAGCTGTTCCTTTGTGATATATGAAGGTGTCATCACACATTACATGGATATAGCCGTACTGCTCAGCTCTGTTACAGAAGTCGTTCTCTTCTCCATAGCCTTTCTCGAAGGTTTCGGCATCAAAGAGGCCGGTTATATTCAGTACTTCTCTTTTGATAAACATGCAAAAGCCTACGGCCACAGTGATTCTTGGATATGCCTGTATGCTGCATTTCTCAACTATTCTTGCCATATCATCTACGGATAGTCCATCTGGTATCTTGTTGTCCTGGCAGAATCTTGGGATAGAACATAGAGTGGCAGAGTTAGAGAGTGGAGTCACAGTTCCAATGGATTCATCAGAATATGCACAAGTATATATCTTGTCCACCCAATTTTTGGTTACGATAGTATCTGAATTGAGAAGTATTACGTCATTATCTGAGGAAAGTGACATTCCTTTGTTGACGTTATAGGAGAAACCTCTATTGGTTTCGTTGTGAATAATAGTAGTGTTGTTAAGAGTTAATGAATCTAAGTAGACTTTTATCTGGGAATCTGAGCTGTTATCGTTGATAAGTATTAGATTATCTCTAGTTAGGTCTGTATATTTTTGGACACTGTCGATGCACATCTTCAGATCATCCAACGCATTGTAAATAGGTATTATTATATCTACACTTTTTCTATCCATTAACCTTATTTCCTCTCTCATGAGATATCAAGAGTAATATAACACAAATAATTGAAAATTAACATATATTATGTGATAATAAGATTTACGGATTTGTAATAAATATAAGGGGTTTTCTGTTATGCGGAAATTATTATATACAAAGTATAATTCCTTCAGGAAGAAAGAATTTCAGATCAAGACTACGATTTATTCCGAGGACGGTAATAAGTTTGTAGTTAAGGACCCTATGACTCCTGAAGCAAGTTCTCAGATAGATGCGATTAAGAGTAATTATGAAGCTTTTAAAGATGCGTATGAGAGTATCGAACTTCTCCCTTATGAAGTGTATGAGGCGGGGCTGAAGTTTGAATATTTAGATGGACACTCGCTGCTGGATGGGATAGATTTTGATGCGGGTGATCTGGACGGCGTTACAGAGAACATTAACAAAGCTTTGGATATAGTTCTTGGAGTTAGGGATGAATATATCAGGGATTTCCAGATGTCGGATGATTTTGCCAAGGTATTTCCTGGTTGTGATCCAGGGGTAGTGAGGGCATTTTCCATTTCTAATATAGATTCAAATATTGATAATTATATAGTTTCTGGTGGTAAGACATATCTGATTGATTATGAATGGATTGCCAGGTTTGACATTCCTGTGGATTTTATTAAGTATAGAACTCTTATCTATCTTCTTGATAGCAGACGAGGTTATTTTGAGAAGAGAATGACAAACCAAGAGTTTATAGAGAAGTTCGGAATATCTAAGGAAGCACAGGACTTATACTCCCAAATGGAGAAGTGTTTCCAGCTGTATGTAAATAAGAATGATGGGGATGTCATATTCCCGGATGCCTATAGAAAAGAGTCATTGCCTCTGTACTACATACTTGACGAGGTTGAAGAAAATAAGAGACTCAAGAAGGACCGTGAATTAACTGAGCAGCATATAGAGAATCTAAATAAGATAATTGACGAGAAGGATAAACAGATAGCTGAACTATCGAAGGCTGCAAGAAATCCTTTATATAATGTCAGAAGGGTTGTTAGGAATAGAAAGAAGTCGTGATGAAGAAGCGTGATATTCCGAGGATTATATTCATATCGTTAGTTGTGCTTATGTTACTAGCGCAGCTTATTGTAAATATCAATCCAAGAGATTTTATAAATAGTCAGTTCTATCAGAGATATCCAGAAAGAACGGTATATGTTCAGGAACTGACTGTTATGGATATATTACTCCATAACTTTACTCTGAATGAAGATGGAAGTATTACTACTACTGATAGTGAGTCGTGGATAGCTCTGTTCTATGGTCAGACTGAGATATATAGGGATAATTTGAGCAATGTTAATTTTAAGTATTCGGTTCCGCTCGTCGCATATTCCAATTATATGGATATTAAAATGGATGTGGATACTATTTCTCCTAATCAGATAGCTACACAGATAATAAAGGATAGCGGAATCAAGCATCATAGCTATATGGATTATATATATAGTCTACGCACAACTACTCCTGTACTCCAGAAGGAATATACTGGTGAACTAGAGGATGAGACAATAGACATGTATAGAGCTATTCAATATGATCTCATATTTGGGCGTAAGTATTGCTTGGAAAGTGATTAATCGTAGGGAGATGCAAATGCAGGATTTCTTACATGATAAAAAAACTCGAGAGTATGTTAACTATATATGGTATATTATCTTGGGCTTTTGCTCTTTTGTTAGAATTGTTTTTTCATCTGGTTATAATTACAATTACGTAGTAAATGCTGGGATGGATGATCAGTGGATGGTTCGCAAGGCTTATTATATATATGCGCATCAGTGGTTGGGACCATATTCACATATCACGCTTATTAAGTCAGTTACATACCCGGTGATGCTGGCTTTATTCCGTAAGTGCAATATTCCCTACGGTATAGCTATAGGAATGCTGATGATAGCAATATCTTTTGTTTTTGCCAGATCCATAAGACCATTAGTTAGTAGTAGTTTTGTGAGGGGTGTAGTTTATTTATTGGTTCTTTATTCTCCGGTCGGATTCCTATCGGTCACTACAGGAAGAATATATAGAAATTCTATATCACACTGGCTGGCTCTGTTTGTAATAGCTTCTTTTGTAGGACTTTTCCTTAGGAAAGAATGGAGTTTTATCAAGTCCTGGAAGTGGATAGTATGCTGTTCAATATCGCTTATGCTTTTCTGGGAGCTTAGAGAGGACAAGATATGGATTCTGGCTCTAGTGCTCCCGGCGTCAGTAATAATGCTGGTTTTCTGGTTATATCATAAAAGAAAAATAGTTTTGACTATACTTATTGCGTTAATGCCTTTTATATGTCTAGTTGGGGTGGAACTGGGGGTATCCTATAAGAATTATCAAACCTATGGTGTTTTTACTACAAATGATAGGACTGGGACCTATTGTGGCAAGGTTATGTCCTTGCTTTATAAAATCGATGATGGTGAGAAACATCGATATGATATATGGCTATCTCAAGGAGCTCTTGCTAAGGCAAGGGAGGTAAGTCCTACACTAGACTCAATTGGTCCTCATCTAGATGCAGACTGGAAATTCTGGCTTATAGATACCGAGATGGGGCAAGAGGCTCCTGGTGATCATGCCGAGTGGGCGTTGCGGCAGTCAGTGATGGATGCGGGCTATTATAGAGAGGCTGTTTCGACTAATGAGTTCTACGAGAAGGTTTATAACGAGCTGAAGGATGGATTCGATAGAGGTCTCCTTAAGGAAAAGGATGGCGTGACCTTATCATCTCAGATGAAACCTGTGAGAGCTAGTGATTTTGAGATGAGCAGTAGTTTGGTCTTTCCAATCATATATAGATATTCTATTTATGATTCTCCGACAGGGATGTATGCCGGACAAACCAAGTATGGTATGGATGAGAATGATATAGATTTGTTTGAATCAGTATTGTTAACAGAAATAAATGATTATCATTCTGCATCTGATGTTATTAATAGTGATGATTTTCATGAGGCTGAGTTTTTAGATGGGCTAAGCAGAGAGTACAATTTGATATGTTTCAATTTGTTATGGAAGGTTTATAAGCTCCTCGCTAGAGTAGCTAATGTAATATTGATTATATCTTTGGTGTTGCTCATTGGTAATACCATTTACGAAGTACGTCATAAGTTATATGATTCTTTAAATGTACTTATAGTTGTAGGTGGTCTGATTCTCGTGGTTCTTGCATATACACTTATGTTATGTTTATGGATTACTTGGATAACCACATCTCCAGATACTGAACCATTTTGGTTTTATGGCTCGCCTGGTCCTATGATGCTTCAGGTGATAAGAATATTAAGTATAATATATATAGGAAGATGGATAATCATTAGAAAAATGAAAAACAAGTAGGAGGCATATAAGTGGATAAGGTTGCTGTTTTAGTTCCTTGTTATAATGAAGCGAAGACGATTAAAAAGGTTGTTGAGGATTTTAGGGCTGTTCTTCCAGAGGCTGTAATCTATGTATATGACAATAATTCTTCTGATGATACAGCTGCGATAGCAGAGGCTGCAGGCGCAGTTGTTAGACATGAGTATCAACAGGGCAAGGGTAATGTCATTCGTAGAATGTTTAGAGAGATAGATGCTCAGTGCTATGTAATGATAGATGGTGATGATACTTATCCTGCGGAGTTTGCGCCGGCTATGGTTGAAAAGGTTCTGGAAAAAAACGTGGATATGGTTGTGGGCGATAGACTCTCATCTACATATTTTGAGGAAAACAAGAGACCATTTCACAACTTCGGTAATTCATTAGTAAGAGCGAGTATCAATATGCTTTTCAAGAGTGATATTAAGGACATAATGACGGGCTACAGAGCTTTCTCCTATCAGTTTGTCAAAACCTTCCCGGTTCTATCAAAGGGCTTTGAGATAGAAACTGAGATGAGTATACATGCTGTTGACAAGAACATGTATGTTGAAAATGAGGTTATCGAATATAGAGATAGACCAGAAGGAAGCGTGTCTAAGCTTAATACTTTTTCGGATGGCTTCAAGGTATTGAGGACCATAGGGCGTCTCTATAGAAATTATAAACCTATGCAGTTTTTTGGTCTTATATCTGCTATACTTGCGCTGATATCTATTGGATTTTTTGTACCTATTTTTGTGGAATATATTAATACAGGGCTGGTTCCTAAGTTTCCTACTCTTATTATGTGCGGCTTTATGATGGTTGCAGCTATTCAATCCTTTTTTGCAGGATTAATACTTCAAACCACTGTTCAGAAGAATAGACATGATTTTGAGATGAGGCTTCTTGAGTGTAGCGATAGAATTAAGGAATATCAAAATAAAGATAATCGAAGTATGATTTCGAGGAAATAAGGTAAATATCAGATGATACTATATATTGATCCTGGAACAGGTAGTATGCTCTTTACTATATTGCTTGGTATATTAGGAGCAGCATTCTACTTTATAAGAGATATAATAGTTAAAATTAAATTCCGAATTAGTGGCGGGAAGGCTGATACAGATGATAGCAAGCTTCCTATAGTTATTTTCTCGGATCACAAGAGATATTGGAATGTATTTGGACCTATCTGCGATGAGCTGGAGAAAAGGGAACAGAAGGCTGTCTTTATGACCGCGTCTGAGGATGATCCGGCACTAGATACGGACTACAAGTATGTAGAAACTATGTTTATAGGCGAAGGTAACAAGGCTTTCTCCAAACTGAATATGCTGAAAGCCTATGTTGTACTATCTACAACACCTAGTTTGGATGTGTTCCAGTGGAAAAGGTCTAGGGATGTAGACTTCTATGTGCATATACCTCATGCCGCTAGTGATATAACTGCATACAGAATGTTTGGTATCGATTATTATGATGCGATTCTTCTATCTGGTAAGTATCAAGGAGAACAGATTAGAAAGCTTGAGTCTTTAAGAGGAGAAGAGCCTAAAGAAATAGAGTATGTGGGTATTCCTTTCATGGATGAGATGAAGAAGAGGCTTGATTCTTCTTCAGAAAAACATGATAAGTCTGAGAAAACTGTACTTCTAGCGCCTTCTTGGGGAAAGAGTGGAATACTTTATAAGTATGGAAAAAAGCTGATAGATGCACTTATAGGTACAGGCTATAATATAGTAATCAGACCCCATCCACAGTCCTACACATCTGATAAGGATATGTTGGAAGCTTTGATGAAGGCTTATCCTGAGAATGATCATTTGTCATGGAATAAGGATAATGATAATTTTGATATCTTGAACAAATCGGATATTCTTATATCTGATTTTTCTGGTGTGTTCTTTGATTATACTTTAGTTTTTGATAAACCTATTATCTATACAGAATATGAGTTTGATAAGTCACCATATGATAGTGCTTGGTTAGATGAAGAAATGTGGACCTTTGAGGTATTGCCAACTCTTGGTCGTAAGCTATCTATGGATGATATTGATAACATCAAGGAAGTTATTGATTCCTGCATAGATAGTGAAGAGTATAAGTCTGGTCGTGATAAAGCTCGCGAAGAAACTTGGATGTATCAAGGCCAGGGAACTACGAGGACGGTAGATTATATAATTAATAAGTATAGATCCCTGAAGGAGGGAGAGTAAATGTCTCTTATCAACATTCTACATACATTACTTATAAAACCATTAGAGCTTGTATTTGAGATAATCTACTCTATTGCAAATGGAATAATTGGGAATCCGGGACTATCTATAATTGCACTTAGTCTTACAATGAATATTCTTGTTCTTCCTCTCTACATGAGAGCGGATGCTATGCAGGCAGAGGAACAGGAAGTGGAGAAAAAGCTTTCTCGTTGGGTATCTCATATTAAGAAAACCTTTAAGGGGGATGAGAGATTTATGATGCTTCAGACATACTACCGTCTGAATGATTATAAACCTACCTATGCTCTTAGAGGTTCTTTGTCTTTATTTCTTGAGATACCATTTTTTATTGCGGCGTATAGATTCCTGTCACATCTGGATATAATAAAGGGTGTATCATTTGGTCCTATCGCAGATCTTGGAGCGCCGGATGGGATAATTGCTATTGGTGGACTATCAATTAACCTTCTGCCAATTCTGATGACTGCAATTAATATAGTATCTGGTGCGATATATACAAAGGGAGCGTCACTGAAAACAAAGCTCCAGCTATGGTCTATGGCACTTATATTCCTTATATTTTTGTATAAATCCCCTGCAGGGCTTGTATTCTATTGGACTCTCAATAATCTATTTTCACTTATAAAGAATGTGTTCTATAAACTAAAGAATCCAAGACTTATTATCAGTATTATCTCCTCTTTGGCTGGTGTGCTGATTGGGATTTTTGTGTTGTCTAGAGGAATATACTCCAATAGACAGAAGCTTATTCTTTGCTTTTTGGGTTTGATTTTGCAGCTTCCATTAATTATATATATTGTCAAGTCCAAGCTTCCAGTAAAGGAAATATCTGATAAGAAGAAAAATAAAAACAGTGTTCTGGTTTTCATCTTATCTTCTTTCTTTATTGCGATTCTTGTTGGATGTTTGATTCCTTCTACAGTTATATCCACATCTGCTGCGGAATTTGTTGATATTGTTTTGTTCAATAATCCTTTGTACTATGTTGGATACAGCACCTTAATAGCTTGCGGTCTTTTTGTAGTATGGATGGCAATATTCTATTATTTGACTGGTAAGGAATGGAAGTGGTTGTTTACTGAAATCGTTTTTGCGACAGCTGTAGTTTTTGCAGTAGATTATATGTTTTTCGGAACTAAACTGGGTAATCTCTCGCCTCAACTTCAATTTGACAACAGCCCATACTTTATGCATAAGGAAATGCTCATAAATATGTTAGTGATAATTGGCATTTTAGGCTTATGTCATATACTATATACCAAGCTTCCTAAGCTTGTAGTTCCTATACTTTTGTCAGGAATTGTTGTTCTTTCTTTCATGGGGATTAAGAACATTAGTAGTATTAGTAGTACATATCATGAGGTGGTTAGAACACAAGAACGAGATGATGAGCTGCCAAAATTAAGGCTTAGTAGAACAGAAAAGAACGTAGTTGTTATTATGATGGATAGAATGATTTCTTACTATGTTCCCTATATAATGAACGAGAAACCTGAGCTATATAGTTCCTGGGATGGATTTACATACTATCCAAATTGTGCGACATATGGACGTAAGACGAATGCGGCTACCCCGAGTCTATATGGCGGTTATGAATATATTCCGACTGAGTTAAATAAGAGAAGCGATGAGCTTCTAGGGGATAAACAGAATGAGGCGCTTAAGGTCATGCCGGTTCTGTTTGACGAGAATGGTTATGATGTAACGGTGTGTGATCCGACGTTTGCTGGATATGGTTGGATTCCTGATACAAGTATCTACAATGATTATCCTGATATTAATGCTTATGTAACTATGGGAAGAGTTAATCCGGATACATCAGGGACGAAGGCTCAGATTAAAATAATAGCGAGAAATTTTATTTGCTATTCATTTATGAAGGTGGCTCCTGTCGTTATGCAGACTTCTATATATAATAATGGAAATTATTATTCTACTGTTAATCTTGAAGAGACTGGTGTTGCAGGACAGGTTATGTATGGGATATCGAGAAGTTCTGGTCTTGATAGTAATTTTATGAATTCATATAATGTGTTAAAAGAAATGAACAATATGACAGAGGTGAGTGATAGTTCTTCAGGTGGTTTTGTTATGATGAGCAATGATACCACACATTCTCCTTGTCTTCTTAAAGAACCAGAATATGTTCCATCTTCTAATATTGATAATACTTCTTTTGATGATAAGAATCATATCAAATATTCTGCAGATGGTAGCAGTATAGATATAGCTGACGAGGTTAATATGCCTCATTATCAGGTCAATATGGCGACTATGCTGAAGCTTGGAGAGTGGTTTGATTATCTGAGAGAAGAGGGTGTCTGGGATAATACGAAGATTATTATAGTTTCCGATCATGGATATGAAATAGGTTTAGATGAAAATAGAATGATTCCTGGTAAGCTTGGCGGAACAGAAGATCATATCTTTGATCTGGCTGAACTTCAAAGTACACTTCTCGTTAAGGATTATGGAAGCAAAGGCTTTTATGTAGACAATCAGTTTATGACTGAAGCAGATGTTCCAACTCTTGCAACAAAGGGGAATATAGAGAATCCGGTTAATCCATTTACGGGTAAAGCCATTGAGAATTCTGAGAAGAATAATGGTGTAGAGAGCATCTTTGTACATAATGTGGATGTCAATCTGAATAATGGGACAACCTTCCTTCCGGAGGAGTGGTTCTCAGTGCATGACAATATCTTTGAATATGATAATTGGAAGTATTTAGGTTATTATTAAAAATAAGCTGGGAATAGAATTTTTAGAAGGTTACTGGACAAAATACGAAATTATAAATGGCAGGAGATATACTGTGGAGAATAGTAACATTAGTGATAAAAAAAAGATAATTATTAAATGGCTGATAATTGCATGGTATATCTTCCTAGGGATAATGACATTTGGAAGAATAGTTATATCCTCTGGATATATCTATGATTACATCCCAACTGCTGGAATGGATGACAGGTGGATGGTGAATACAGCTTATACACTTTTAGGTAGACAGTGGATGGGTGCATATAGCCATGTGACACTAATCAAGTCACTCACATATCCTTTTATGTTGGCTGGATTTAGGGCTTTTGGGATACCTTATGGAATAGGTGTGGGATTACTCATTGTATTTATTTCCCTTGTGACTGCTAGAGCTTTTAGACCTGAGGTTAAGAATGATGTATGTAGAGGAATACTGTATCTGGTGGTTCTCTATTCACCGTTTGGTTTTATGACTATTACTTCAGGACGTATATATAGGAATTCGATATCTCATTGGTTAGCTCTTTTTGTTATGGCATCTATCATCGGTATGTATTACAGAAGAGATTGGCCATTTAGGAAATGCTGGAAATGGATTCTCTGTTCAGCTGTTTCTCTTATGATGTTTTGGGAACTAAGGGAGGATCATATATGGATTCTTGCTTTTGTACTTCCTGCTTATGTGATTCTTTTTATCTACTATGTATTTCATAAGAAGGGTTTCTTCAAAACTTGTATAGTTCTTCTTATTCCAATTATAGCAACAGTTCTTATGGAAGTTGGAATAGCGTCTATAAACTATCATGTATATGGTGTATTTACAACCAATGATAGAACGGGAACCTATTGTGGCAAGGTGATGTCACTCCTGTATCAGATAGATGATGGAAATGAACATAGATATGATATATGGTTACCTAAAGGGGCACTTGAACTTGCTAGAGAAACTAGTCCCACTTTGGATTCTATCGGCCCACATTTAGAGGCTGATTGGGGATTCTGGCAGATTGATACTGAATATGGCGTGGAAGCTCCGGGAGATCATGCTGAGTGGGCAATACGTCAGGCTGTCTTTGACGCTGGTTATTATAAGGATGCTGTAAGCACAAATGAATTCTATAAAAAGGTTTATAATGAGCTGGAAGAAGGCTTTGAGTCTGGAAAGTTGAAGAAAAAGGAGGGCATTACCCTTTCTTCACAAATGAAAGCTTTTGACGATAATGACATTGAGATGGCCTGGGGGCTAACGGATGATGTTATTAAAAAGTATTCGACATATGATTTTGTTGCAGGAGCATATGTTGCTTATACAACATCGGGTATGTATGAAAGCGACAAGGAATTCTTTGAATCTATGTTGCTTATGAATATAGTTGAGTATTATCCGGTAGATACTTTATCTGAAGCGGAAGGCTTAGATGTCCAGGATTATACCAATTCTTTATATGGGGCATTTATCCTAAATAGACTCAACGATTTATGGAGAATCTATCAAAGGTTTGCCGCTATATTAAACTATGTATCAATAGCCACTGTTCTTTTGATGGTTGGTTTTATGATATATGAGCTACGCAGGAAAGAGTTCTATTCTTTGTATGCATTTATGATTACAGTTGGTATTTTCCTGGTTCTCGTAGCTTATACTTATATGATTTGTTTATGGGGATTATGGATGACAACAGATCCAACTAGTAGTGTATATTGGTTCTATGGCTCTCCTGGACCTATGCTTGCACAGCTTTTTAGGATATTATGTGTAGTTTATTTGGGTAATATGATAGTGCGTATATATCGTAGGCGTCATATCGTGAAGGAAAAGGAAGACTGATGAAAGAGAAGATCTTATCAAAGATAAATATAGTTTCAATTTTTGCGGTGTTTGCAGGAGTTTGGGCAATTATAATGTCTATAGCTGTACCTGTTTCACAGACTCCTGATGAGTACACTCATTTTATCAATATGATGTACGCATATGGAACAACAGATTATATAGCGGAGACTACTGGAATGTTCTATGCTGAGGCGGGGCTTTCTGACTTTAATGTTTCAGAGAATCATCCTGTGGATGAGGTGGCGTATAAGACAGCTGGTATGAAGAGATATGAGCATCATCTCAGACCTTCTGATTTTAATATTGGTATAAATGCAGTAAAGTATATTCCGGCGGCTCTTGGATTCTATTTAGGGGCAATGTTCAGACTTCCGAAGCTTATTTGTCTTCAAATGGCAGAATTATTTTCGACGGTCTTCTTTATATTGATGGGAGTACTTACTTTGAAACTGGCACCCTTCAAGAAAGCTGTATTTCTTTTTGTGCTTCTGATGCCTATGACGATACAACAGTGTTCTTCAATAAATCCTGATGTAATGATAATTACATGTTCGCTCTTTATGACGGCTCTTATTCTGAATATGAAGTTTAGAGAAGGCAAGGTTACTTGGAAGGATATCATAATACTTTTTGTTATAACTCTGGTATTCTTTGTAGTGAAAATGATATATATGCTGCTACTTGCGGCAATTTTGATAGTTCCAATTGATAAGTTCTATCTGCCAATAGGTAAGAAGTTTGATCTTGCAGTGTTTATTAAGAAGTATAAATGGGTGTGTCTTGTTTTTGTGATACTTGCGGCCGGTGGATTTGTATTCTTATGCAGAAATCAGTATTTCTTTAAAGTTCTTTTTGCCTGTGCTCTTCAACCGGGAAGAACACTATTTTTGATGAAGGTTACTCTGTCAAATCTTCTGTTTTATTACATGCAGACTACAGTTGGATGCTTTGGATGGCTTGATACTTTTGTTTCAAATCAATTTATAGTGATATTTTTCTGTATACTTGTATTTATTAATCTATTTCTGCCGAAGGCGGAGTTGGAAACTTATAAAGGTCTTAAAATCAGAGACAGAATAATCATGGTCATTATTGCACTTGGAGTTATGGGGCTCGTTCTGGTGTCTATGGCAACCTGGAGCTTCGAACTTGATGGTCTTGATCCAAATGTTGATGTTGCAACCATTAGGGGGTATCTATATCAGATATCTTCGTTACTTGGCGTTCAAGGTAGATATATAATTCCTGTGATTCCAATGTTTGTTGTTCCTCTGGGGGTTGGAACTGAGATAGGAAATAAGAAGAGTTATTATGGTACACAGATAGTGTTCTATTTATATACATTTTATTATGTTATGAAACTTGTAATGTACAGATATTGGGGTTAATCGTATGATGATTGGAGTCTTTTATATAATTTCATATGTGTTGCTTTTGTCGACTCTGACACTTGTAAAAAAGAGCGATAAGAAGACTAATCTTTTTACTGAGATAGCGCTATCTGTTATGGCGACATTTTGTTATCAGGCGGCTATGGGAGCGCTGTTCTACAGACTAAGTTTGCCTATAAGTAATCTTACTGTAGGTTTTGCTGATCTGTTGGTGGGTTTAGTTCTCCTTGTTCTTCTGATAAAGAAGGGCAGACAGCAGTTCTCCTACGAAAAGAAGGATATAGTTGCATTCCTTATTTCTGGTATGGTAGCTGGTTACTATATGAGAAGAAAGTTTGGATATGCCCAGGTTCTAGGCTTTATATCTATAGATAGCACTGTTCATATGAATTTTGCTAAGACTATAGCTTTGCAACATATTGTTCCTACTAACATGTTCTTTGCCGCTATTAATACTGCAATGCCAATGGAAGTAGTAAGACCAATAATTGGTGATTTTGATTTATTTAGAGTCTTCGTTCTTTGGGAGACAGGTTACCTATTCCTTTCTGGATTCATGTTCTATTTGCTTATTAGACCATATATATACTCCAAAGGTACAACTGTGTTAGGGATGATAAGCATCCCACTTTATATGATGGCTTATCCTCTATATTCATACTTGTTCGGATTCTCATATTTTGGAATAAGTATTCCGCTGATCGCTTATATTTTGTATCTGGCTAAGCTGCTTATAGCAGATGAGAGTAATAAAGTGTTACTTATTATTATGCTGAACCTGGGACTTTTTGGACTGTTTGTTTGTTATATGATGTTTGTGCCTATGGTATATGTTTCGGTGTTGGCAGCTATCATATTTGGATATGCTAAGTCGGGAAAGCTGTTTACTAAGAAACACTTTGCCGAGGTGTTTGGTGTGTTTTTGCTTCCGAGTGTTTTGGGACTTCTCTTTACCTTCGGTAATCTTCTGAATCTGACTCCAATTGCTGGGGACGGAAGTACTTCAGGAGGAACTGCAGCTACAGGTGGAATAGCAGCAGATGGTGGATGTTATAATGATATGTATTCTAACTTTGTGCTTCTTGCACCATTTATCATATCAGGGATGTATCTGGCTGTAAGGGATATGAAGCTTCGAAAAAGGCTTGATGAATCAACTGCTCAGTCTGCTGTTATCTTGATGACGATTATTAGCTTTATTATCTTTGTGGCTTTCCTTTTTGTGATGGCTATGCAGGGAAAGGTATCAATATATTATTACGTTAAAAATAATAATGTAATATTCCTGCTTGGAATGATTCTTGCATTCAGAGTGATCACTGAGATTTACGCGAGATATAAGTATCTGGTTATATCTGGATTTGCAGTTTTATTATTTGCTCTAGGTATGATATTATTTAATGTGGATGAAAAAATATTAAATAAGAATGAGCGTTTTCTTAGAGTTGGATTTGAACAATTTCTGGATATCTATAGCTTCAACCACGATTTTGTTAGATATGCAGATCCACTTAATTATAGTGATATAGAGACTTTTAGGTATATGGATAAAAATGTTCCAGTGCAGGAATCTGGAGATCCGGAGATAATGCTTGTCGGGACAGAGAATTATACAAGCTGGTTTTCTGTTTTGACTAAGCATAAAAGGGCGGTATATATAAACTCTTTTGATGCATTTCAGAGTTATGATTTATCTGGAATAAAGTATATATGTGTTCAGAAAACGGATATATATAAGACTGATAAGAAACTATTTGACGAATTAGGAACTCAAGTTTTGAATAACAAGAGAGACATTCTGATAGAAATGGAGTAATGGTTCAAGAATGAAAAAACTGGTTATAATTCCGGCATTTAATGAATCTGGTAGTATTGAGAAAACTATTTCTGATATTGTGAGCAATGCTCCGGATTTTGACTATTTAGTGGTCAATGATTGCTCAACTGACAATACTCTTGAAATACTTAAGAATAATAAATATGAACATATAAGTCTTCCGGTGAATCTAGGAATAGGTGGGGCTGTTCAAGCTGGGTATATGTATGCATATAATAATGATTATGATATCGCGGTACAGTTTGATGGCGATGGACAGCACAATGCTTCTTATCTGGATGATATGGTAAAAAAACTTGAAGAAACTGACGGCGATATGGTTATAGGCTCTCGTTTTATTGAACATGAAGGCTTTCAGTCCTCAGGCGTTCGACGCGTTGGAATAAAGTTTTTTACTGGTCTCATTAAGCTTCTTACTGGAAAGAAAATAACAGATCCAACATCTGGTTTTAGAATGGTTAATAGAAGACTTATATCTCTTTTTGCAAAGGATTATCCAAAGGATTATCCTGAACCTGAAAGTGAGGTTACTATCATATCAAAGGGATATAAAGTAGAAGAAATTCCTGTAGTCATGAATGAAAGAGAAGAAGGCGTATCTTCTATATCAATGATAAATGGTGTATACTATATGATTAAAGTTAGTATAGCTATCTTAATTGCGAGGTTTAATAAATAATGTCATTAAGAATACGAGTTATAGTTGTTGTTATTATGCTATTTGTTATAGCGAAGATTGTCTCTTTGATGAGCAAGAAAAAGATTAATTATAAATACGGGCTGGGATGGTCACTTCTAGCTATGCTTGTTGCTGTCCTTGCTTTGTGGCCGGATATATTATATTGGCTGGCGAAGGTTACCGGAGTAATAGCTCCTGTTAATATGCTATTTTTCATGGGATTTGTTTTTGCTCTAGCTATAATATTTGCCCTGTCCAAGACAGTTAGCAAACTACATGATAAGGTTGATACACTTACTCGCGAGATTGCACTGCTTAGAAAGGAAATTGATGACAAGAAATGAAGCTTTTCTACTTTCATGATATACAGAAATCCCCAGATGATGATAACAAGATAATAGTACAGGGACATTGTAACGAAAGACTTATGAAGGATGCCGATATTAAGGCTCTTGTTCGAGTGGGTGGAAAATGGAAATCAGTACCTGTTAAATATAGTATTAGAAAAGTGGGACCAACACTTTGGATAATTGATGGAGGCAGAAACTATTCATATTTTGCTTCTTTTTTTGTTGATATGGGAGAGTATCTGAGAGAAAAAAAAGGTATCCTTAGGCTCCTGTTTTCCAATCCTAACAAAACTGACAGTGATAAGGAAGAAATAATCTTTGAGAGAAGATTTGCTTTTGTTCATGATCAGATATCTAAAGGCTTATATAACCTTGATGAAGTAAGCGTTAAAGACGGCGTTGTTAATATCCAGGGTTGGGCAGCTGAAACTAAAGAAATTAAGGTCTATAAAATAGTTGATAGACATCCGGTCAGAATAAAGGCGGAGATTAGTAGATATAATCGTAGCGATGTGGCTGAGATAATAGCAGGCTTTAATGATGAAGAAGATGTGGGATTTGTTATTAATCTAAAGACAGATGAAAACAAGATACTGATTAGATTTATAGGAGAGAAGACCTCTGTAGTAGAACTAAATCTTAGTGAGTATAGCAGTGATAGAACACTTGCAACTATAATTAAAGATTATTCTGGTAGAGTGAAACGTAACCTTAGGACAGTTGGGTTTGTGGGGACTGCTAAAAAGGTGGTAAACAAAATAGTACCTGTAGGAAAGCCTGTAGAGATTTCTTACGAGAAGTGGCTAGAGGAGGTTGCTCCATCTAACAGAGAACTTGACCAACAAAGAAAAGATAAAAGAGATGATGACCCAAAATTTAGTATCCTCGTTCCTCTTTACAAGACTCCGGAAAAGATGTTAAGGGAACTGGTAGAATCTATTAAGGCTCAGACCTATGATAAGTTTGAGGTGATCCTCTCAGATGGAAGCCCGGTAGATTCAGTTCTCGAGAAATGCGTTAAAGCTATAGTAGGAGATGATCCAAGGTTTAAGTATGTTCGTAAGGGTGAAACCTCTTTAGGAATCTCCGATAACACTAATCAGGCACTTGCAGAGGCTACAGGCGATTATATTGTTCTAGGTGATCATGATGATCTGTTTGCACCTAATGCTTTATATGAGTGCGTACTAGTTACAAGGCAAAAGGAATCAGATAATCTGGTTATATATAGTGACGAAGATAAGGTCGATGAAAGCGGAAAGAGATTTTCAGAACCTCACTTTAAACCAGATTATAATCTGGATCTTCTTAGGAGCGTAAATTATATATGCCATATGTTTGTTGCTTCTAGAAGTCTTGCTAATCGCGTGGGTGGTTTTAGGAGTGAATACGATGGCGCTCAGGACTATGACTTCATATTTAGATGTGTAGAACAGGCTGAGACAATACACCATATTCCTAAGATTTTATATCATTGGAGATCCAGTGATACATCTACAGCTACAAATCCTCAGGCGAAAATGTATGCTTTTGAAGCAGGTCAAAAAGCTATTGAAGCACATTATAGCAGACTTGGAATAGATGCTGAGGTTAGCTTTGGGGATAATCTGGGATATTACAATACTAAATACATAGTAAAGGGTAGTCCTTTGGTATCAATCATTATTCCTAATAAGGATCATATCGATGATCTGAAGAAGTGTATAGATTCTATAGATAAACTATCTACATATAAAAATATTGAATATATCATTGTTGAGAATAATAGTGAACAACAAGAAACCTTCAAATACTACGATGAACTAAGCGATAGAGATGATGTGAAGGTTGTTTATTGGAAGGGTATGTTTAATTATTCTGCCATTAATAATTTCGGCGCACAGGAAGCATCTGGCGAGTACTATCTACTTCTTAATAATGATATCGAAATGATTAATCCGGAAGCTATAGAACACATGCTTGGATGCTGTCAACGTGAAGAGGTTGGTATAGTTGGAGCCAGACTTTATTATCCGGATGATACATTGCAACATGCAGGGACCTTGATAGGCATACTTGGTGTAGCAGGGCATGCGTTCCAGAGACTAGGCGAAGGACCGGGACAGGTTTACTTCAATAGAAGTAAGATGACAGCTGATTTTAGTGCTGTTACAGCGGCTTGTCTTATGACACCTAAATCGGTATTTGATGCGGTTGGTGGCTTGGATGAGAAGTATAAGGTTGCTTTCAATGATATAGATTTCTGTTTGAGAGTTAGAGAGATAGATAAGCTGGTTGTATATGATGCAGAAGCTACATTCTATCATTACGAATCTAAGTCTAGAGGCTATGAGGATACACCTGAGAAGAAGGCAAGATTCAGAAATGAGATACTAATGTTCCAAGATAGATGGAAGGATATACTTGAGAATGGTGATCCTTATTACAATCCGAATCTTACACTTGATAGACAGGACTATTCTCTTAGGTAAAAGGAGTTGAGAGGTTGATAAGCATTTCTATTATTATTCCTATATATAATGCTGGTCGCAGCATAATAAGATGCTTGAAAAGCGTGTCCAAGCAAACATTTGTAGATTATGAGCTGATTCTTATTGATGATGGATCCAAGGATGATTCCTATTCATTGGTACATAAATACTTAGTCAAGGATTCTAAACTGAGTGAGAAGACTAGAGTTTATCGTAAAGAGAATTCGGGAGTTGCTAAAACTAGAAATTATGGTATTTCGCTTGCGAAAGGGCAGTATCTTGCTTTTATAGATCAGGATGACTTCATTGCATCGGATTATTTTGAAGCATTATATTCTGAAATAGAGAATTCAAATAAAAGTAATGTAGATATAGTTGTTGGAGGCTATGAAAGGATTGCTGCTGATGGTCGAATACTCAGACGCATTACTTTGAAGTCTTCAGAATGGGCTGGTTATGTGGTTACTTCGCCATGGGCACACTTGTATAGAACAGATTTTATTCGGTCTAATGAAATATGTTTTCTGGATAATGGGATAGGAGAGGATGTTTACTTCAATGTAGTCGCGCTTAATTCCAATGCAGAAGTAGTAGTGTCAAGTAACTATGGCTACAAATGGTTCTATAATGAGAACTCAGTGTCCAACTCTATCCAAAATACATTTAGTGAAGAAGTTGATGCTATTTATTTGCTGGATTCAATACATAATAAGCTTATTGATATTGAGAAAGTAAATGGAACGCTAAGTGATGATGTATGCCTAGAGTATTTCTTTGCCAGATATATATGTTGGTATATGCTTTATTCTACTAGAGGAAGCTCTAAGGAATTGATAGCTAGAGCGTATAATACTTGTTTTGGATGGTTAAGAAAATACTATCCTAAGTATCGAAGAAATAAGTATCTTGGTTTACGACAGCCTAAAGGTGAAAACCCGAAGTTTCACGCATTTGTATTTGTTTTCTATTTGTTAGAGCGTATCAACATTTTGAAAGGACTTCTTAAACTGTTTGGAAGAAGGTAGTTATGGATAAAAAGAAAGTTAAATTTATCCCAATAGGGTTTTATGAATATGATGACATAATCGAGAAAGCATTAAAGAATTATGGCTTTGAAGTGAACAGGTTTACCCCTAAGGGAAAATACACTCCCGTACAGAAGCTTCTTAACTATTTTACTAAAGGCAAGCTACTTGATACAAAAACCAGAAGAAGAGAAGAACAGTATCTTCTGGAGGATGATACACAGTATGATTATGTTCTAGCCATTAATGCTGTTCAGCTTCATGCAGATATACTTAAAAAGTATAAAGAACAGCAACCTAATGCTAAGTTTATTCTATATCTATGGGACTATGTCGATAGAATAGAGAATTTTGAGGAGAATAGAGAATTCTTTGATGAGATATATTCATTTGATAAGAATGATATAGAAAAATATGGTTTCAAGCCGTTGACGAACTTCTATACGGACGTTCATCTGTATAATGGAGAGAAAAAATCGATCCTATTATCCATGAGTGGTCTTCTCCATTCAGGACGAATTGAGATATGGGATAAAATAATTAGTGATAATAAAATAAAGATTGATAGATGTTATCTATATATGCTTGGATTCAAAATAATGGATTTTGTTAAAATGCTTCTTCCTGGGACAGGTAGGTGGATGAAACCAAAATATATAAAGGTTAATCCTATTCCTTTGGACAAGATGGCGATTGTCATGAAGAAATCAAAGGTCACTCTGGATGTTCAGTTTGGCATTCAGGCAGGCCTTTCATTTAGGGTGTTCGACAGCATGGCGGCGCAAACCAAGCTTATTACAACCAATACATATGTTCGTGATTATGACTTCTACAAGTATGGAAATATACTAGTGATCGACAAGGATAATCCATATGTTCCAAAGAGTTTCCTGGTGGATGATTTCAAGCCTATCCCTAAAGAAATAATGGACAACTACAGTGTGGATGCTTGGGTTAGAAAGATATTTGAGGATAAATAAAATGATTGATTTTTCAGTGATGGTATTAATATATAATTCTGATGAAGCCAGACTGAAGATAACACTCGATTCTGTATTGGATCAAAAGGGTGTGAATTTTGAATTGATTTTGGCGGATGACGCGTCGCAGAATAATAGTCTTGAAATGGCTGAAGACTATTTGAAAGAGCAGGGCTATAATAACTATAAAATAATTGAACACCCTGAAAATGTAGGTACTGTTAGAAATATTTATGACGGGTTAAAGGTTGCGGAAGGAAAGTATATCAAGGTTATTGGTGCAGGTGATGCGCTGTACAATAATGATGTCTTACATGATGTTAAATCTGTAATGGATAAAACAGATTCAACTATGTGTTTTGGTAAGATGAGAGGTTATAGAGAGACTGGAGATTATTATGAGTTTTCAAATGTAGAGCTGCCTTATGATATCAAAGCCTTCAAAAATGGTGATATTAAAAAGATAAAGAAAAACATACTTATGAACCATGGGTGGATAGTTGGTGCCAGTATGTTTTATAATACTACAAGATTTAGAACCTTACTAAAGGAATTAGTAGGACGAGTTAAATATTGTGAAGATTTTCTTCAGGCTATTCTTTTTATCAAGGGAGAACGTGTTGAGTTTTTTGACAGTGGCGTGGTTTACTACGAAGTAAATTCAGGGGTTTCAACTAGTCCGAACTCAGGAGCACGAGCAAGAATGCTTAATGATGTGAGGGCGCTTAGGAAGCTTCTTATGAAAGGCTATCCGGATGAAGTGCTTGTGAGAAAAGGCGATAGGATGTTTGCTTGGCAATTGATTGAAAATGATAGAGATAGAAAGCTTCATATTTTATTTGGAAATATGAGTTATGTGATGATGCTGATCAGGTCGAAGCTTCAGATGAAGGAATATGATATTAGCGAAGAAGGATTGTTAGAACAAAAGCTTAAGGCTTAGGAGTTTATAGATGTCGACTGCAAAACGTGAATCAAACATAGAACTGCTTAGAATTCTATGCATAATGGGAATAATTGTACTTCATTTTAACAGTCCGTCTATTAGTGGAGGGTTTTCTTCTGTAGAGGCATATTCTGCAAATAGTGTGATATTACATTTTCTTGAGTCGTTATTTGTGGGCGGGGTGGATATATTTATAATAATATCTGGCTATTTTATGTGTCATAAGAATAAGGTTTTGCTTGATAAGCCAATTATGTTGCTTGTTCAAGTTATTGCATATAGGGTTGGGATTAGTTTGGCGAGCTTTGTGATACTTGGCGGAAGCATAAAAAGTGTACTGATAAGCTTCCTTCCTGTAAATTATTTCGTTATCCTTTATATTGCATTATATTTGGTTGCACCTTTTGTAAATAAGGTTTTAGCTGAAATGCCAGAGCTCACAATGAAGAGATTTATTATTCTCTTGGTGGTGCTCTTTAGTGTTTGGACTACATTTTCAGCTATAATGGTAAATGTAACAGGTGAATCTCTGGATGGATTATCAACTATAGGTGTTTCAGGAAATCAGGATGGATATACTATTGTTACATTCGTGATGCTATATCTAATAGGTGCTTATTTAAGACGTAGTGACAAGTCATTATCAAGGATGACTTGTGTTGTTATAGTAATAGCCTGTGTTTGTGCTCTGACAGTATGGTCATATATTGGCTTTGTCAAAGGTGTTAAGGTCAGTGCATTTAATTATGATAATCCTGTTGTTATTGCCCTGTCGATATGTATATTTTTGCTTTTTAAATCAATTAATATACCGTATAGTAAAGTAATTAATGGGCTGGCTAAGGGGGTTTTTGGAGTTTTTCTGCTTCATATTCTTTTTATGAGTTATATTGATGCGAGTCGGTTTACTTCTAAGAATCCTTTTATATTATTAGGAGCTATAGTAATTATTGTGATTGCTGTATTTGTCGTATGCTGGGTAGTAGACTGGCTATATAGATTAGTTTATAAATATACGATTGGAAGGTTAGTAGAGAATTATATTAAGAAGGAGATAGGTTATGAACCTTAGAACTCTGAAACTGGAAGATGCTCCACTGATGCTTGAGTGGATGCATGATAGAGATGTGACTGCAGATCTTAAGGCAGACTTTGCGTCTAAGACGTTAGAGGATGCTGAGGCATTCATAAATCATTCGATTCAGATGTTAGATGGCAATACTGATAGATCAGGAAACAGTGATGTACACCTGGCAATAGTGTCGGATGAAGATGAATATATGGGGACCGTGAGCCTGAAACATATCACTGAAACAGATGCTGAATTTGGTATTACTGTTAGAAAGGTTGCCATGAGTCATGGTTATTCTTGGTATGGGATGAAGGCAATAATAGATAAAGCGTTTGAGGAATACGGACTTGAGAGCGTTTATTGGTGTGTTAGTCGGGAAAATGAAAGGGCTGTGCGATTCTATGATAAGCATAACTTCCATGAGGCGTATGATATTCCGAAGTCTGTTCTGAATAGATATGAAGGAATGGATAATCTTAAGTGGTACTCTGTGCTAAAGGGCGATGAAATAGATGTGAGAGACACTGTTGCGGGGTGCAAAATTGTTAGAATAAAAACTATTCCGACAGTTAATGCAGGTGAGCTGTCATTTTTCGAAGCTACTAAAGAGATACCTTTTGAAATAAAAAGAATATACTATATCACTAAGGTGCCAGAAGGAGTAAGAAGAGGATTTCATGCTCATAAGAAACTGAAGCAGCTTCTGTTTTGTCCATATGGTAGAATTCAGCTTGTTTTAGAAAATAAATATGGAAGAGAAGAAGTGGAACTTTCAGATCCTTCAGTAGGTGTTGTTATAGAAGAACCAACCTGGAGAGAAATGCTATGGCTTCAGAAGGATTCGGTTTTATGTGTTGCAGCATCTGACTTCTATGAAGTAGAAGATTACATAAGAGACTATAATGAATTCAAAGATTTTATCAACGATGAGGTAAAGAATTGAAGATTTTAATGATAGTAACATGGTATAGCCCTAGATCTGCTGAGGTTATGACAGGTGGGGTTTTCCATTATGAACAATCAATGGCTCTAAAAAAATATACGGATGTAGCTTTGCTGTTCCCATATGATACAGAGATTAAGGGGATGGTTAGTAAGAAGGAGGAGAAGGGGTTAGTTACATATAGAACTGCATCAACTTCTAAGAATCCACTAATTAGCTTCAATGAACTAGTTAGAGCTGGAATGAAAGTGATTGAGGATTATAAGCCTGACATTATACATGCTCATGTTGCTCAGGGAGCTGGGCACCTGGCATATGCACTTTCTAAAAAGACCCGTATTCCTTATATTATTACAGAACATAGTCCTATAGAACAGTCAAATCTGGACAGCTTGTATGTTCGTAAGATGACAAATCTTGTATATAAACATTCGAAAGCAAATGTTTGTGTGTCAAAGGATTCTATGGATAGACTGGGAAGCTACTTTCCAAAATGTTCATTTGAGGTTATATATAATGGAATAATTAATCCTGATAGTGTTGAACCTGATGGTGAGAATTATAGAGTTGAAGGCTACACCAATATGCTGATAACCGCTGCATTTTATGATCAATATATAAAAGGGTACCAGTATTTACTACCTGCAATGCAAAAGTTAAAAGCCGAAGGAGTAAAGGCGTTCCTTCATATATGTGGTGGTGGAGATTTTTTTGATTATTATAAGAAGATGGCAGCGGAGCTGGGGATAGAGGATGTAGTAAAGTTCCACGGCCAGTGTGATAGAAAGAAAGTCTATTCTATTATGAGACAGATGGATTTCTCGATATCCGCTAGTGAATTCGAGTGTTCGGGTGTATCTGTTCAGGAGGCTATGTATCTTAGAAATCCAATGCTTGTTACGAAATCAGGTGGTGCTAATTCTTTGGTCACAGAGGATACGGCTATTGTTGTTGATAGGAAAAGCATCGATGCGCTTGTTGATGGTATAAAAGAAATGATAAATAGATTAGATGAATTTGATAGGGAAAGTATACATCAGTATGCATTTGATAATTTTGAGATAGATAATGTTAGTAAGAAATACATGGAATTATATAAGAGGATAATTGATCGAAATGAGTGATAATGGTAGAACAGCTGGTTTAGTCTCCATATTGATTTCTTGCTATAATCATGAGGCATTTGTTAAGGATTGTTTGGAAAGTATTCTTGCGCAAGGTTATGAAAAATTTGAGGTTATAATAACCGATGATGCTTCTACTGATAATTCCGTTGCAGAAATTAAAAAAATGGAAAAGAATTTCGAGGCTAGAAATATTACTTTTAAGCTAATAGTAAATGACGTTAACCAGCGTATTGTGAAGAATATCAATAATATGCTAAAAGAGTCTAGAGGAGAGTATATCAAGATAATTGCATCTGATGATATACTTGGGGATGATTATCTGGAATCTATGGTTAGTGGCTTTGAAAAGGATAGAAGTAAGCTTGTTCTCTTTTCAAATGGCTATGCATTTGACGAAGGAGCTCATTATCCTCTAGAGGATAGTGATTTGCTAGGTCCTCTGTATGATAGATGTCCTAATATGTCCAGTGAATACATTTTGGAGAGAATATTTGTTGTTAATACGATATCTGCTCCTGCTGCAATGGTTAGATATGAACTATATGAGAAAGTGGGATTGTATGACGAATCGTTCCAGATAGAAGATCTTGATATGTGGTTAAAGGCACTGGAATATGATAGAACTAGTGTGGGAGTGATTGATAAGAAACTTATCTATTATCGCAAGAGTGCTAATTCTATTAGTTCTCATGGCTTTACTAAATCATATAAAAATAGATCTAGATTTATGTTTGACAATGAACTTGCTATTGCAAAGAAACATAAGAAGTCTGTTCCTAGAAGGGTGTATCTTAGAAGACTATATGATCTGTATCATGGGATAATAATTGTTTATCTGAAGTTTTTCCTTCAGAGACCGAAGGCGCAGTAGTTATATTTGTAGGATATGGAGATGAATAAAGTAAAAAGTAAGTGGAATGAAATACCGATAGAAGCCAGAGCATCAATAGCTTATATTATTTGCGACATTATACAGCATGGTTTGGCTTTTTTTACGTTGCCACTTTTTGCTAAACACTTATTAACAACTGAAGAATATGGACAGGTTACAATATACGCTTCGTGGAGCGGTATACTTACTCTGTTTTTAACACTTAATCTTGCGTATGGTTCTTTTGCAAAGGCGATGGTGAAATATGAGGATGACAGGGACGGTTATATCTCAGCTATTGAAGGTATTACAGTTGCGCTGTCCCTGATCTTTCTTGCTATTTACCTTCCATTTCATTCCTTGTGGAATCGACTGTTTGAACTCCCTACTTATATAATTTGTATAATGGTTATGGAACTATTGAGTGTTAATGCTGTAATGCTATGGAGTGGCAAGAAGAGATTTGAATATCGATATGTAGAAGTAATAGCAGTTACGTTATTTATTGCATTTTCCACTCCTGCTATGGCGGTATTATTAATAATTAATTCTGATGAAAAGGGATATGCAAGAATAATTGGTTTTGCTGTTGTCAATATTGCAGTTGGCTTTTCTATATTTGTTTTAAATCTTATAAGAGGAAAAAAATTCTTTAATAAGGAGTATTGGAAGTATGCTTTAGGTTTCAATGTTCCTCTTTTGGCATATTATTTATCTCAGGTTATTTTTAATCAGAGTGATAGAATCATGATTAGTCATATAGTTGGTAAGCCAAAGGCTGCTATATATGGTGTTGCATATTCTCTAGCGATGGTTCTGACTTTTGTTTTGAACGCTATAAATAACTCTTATCTTCCGTGGTTCTATGGGAAAATCAAGGAAGAAAAACAAGAAGAGAATAGAGGGATATCCTTGGGAATAGCTATTATTATGGCTGTTCTCCTCAGTGGGGTTATCTGGTATGCTCCTGAGATAATACAGATTATAGGCGGAGAAAAATACTTCGAGGCTAGGTACGTTATTCCTCCGGTTGCTATAAGTGTTTTGCTTTTGTTCTACTCGCAGCTTTTCATTAATGTTGAGTTTTATTATGAGAGAAAAAAAGAACTCGTTTGGGCTTCTATAGGTGCAGCTATAGCGAATCTGGTTCTCAACTGGATATTTATAAAAAAGTATGGATTCGTTGCAGCGGGATATACTACGATGGTCAGCTATATTATATTTGCTGTTTCTAATTATATAGCGATGAAGGGTATCCTGAGAGATAATAACGAGGAGGACATTGCTTATAATTATCCAGGTCTTGTGATAGTATTCTTCCTTTTCTGTGCGTTGTCAGCGGTAGGTATGATTTTCTATGATAATCTATTAGTGAGAATTGTTATCACAGTAGTTGTGCTGATTATTATTGTTGTAAAGAAAGATTTCTTTATCAGGCTGTATGTGGAAATAAAGGGGAAGAAAGATGCCAAATGAGGTTAGCGTAAAAACAAAACTAATAAATAATGTTCAGAAAAAAATGGCCGATCATTATTTTAAAAAACATCAGAAGGCTATATCTGTTAGAAAAAAAGACAAAGCTGTTAATGTTGCATTTATAGTTCAAATGCCTGCGGTCTGGGATAAACAGATAGGACTGTTTGAAATGCTTTCTTCCGATGATGGGTTTAATGCTTATATTATTGTGGCTCCGAACTATAGTATAAAAAAGGGCGGCATAGATTATTCTGATTATTCCACAGAATTTTATAAGAATAGATATGGAGATTCGCATATAATTATCTTCGAAAAGGAAACTGTTTTTGAAGATATATGTAATAAGTATGATATTGATTATGTTTTCTATGATAGACCATATAATTTCTATCTCCCAGACGAACTTAAGACGAACAATACATTGAAGTATTGTGCTACTTGTAATATTAATTATTGTACATTCGATTGGGATACAGAATTCTTGTATGATGAATTCGCAAAGTATATAATGAACTGGTATGCGACAAGTAGTGATGAGTATGATTGTTATAACCAATTCTATTGTAATATGAAATATAGAAGATGTTATAATTATGGATATCCTGCGTATGAGACATATGCTAATTTGTTAAATGTTGGTTCTACGGACAAGACTATCCTGTGGACTCCAAGGTGGTCTTATGATGAAAAGACTGGTGGTAGTCATTTTGTTGAGTATATAGATAATCTTATTGATTACTTTGCTACTCATAAAGATTATAATCTTGTTATACGTCCGCATCCTATAATGTTTGAAAACTTTATATCTAAAGGTATAATGACTGCAGAAAGAGTCGATGAGATTCATGATAAGTGTGAAAATGCGGGAATACGATTTGACGATAATGCTTTGATACTGGATACATTTCGAGATACAGCAATTCTTCTGGCAGATAATTCGTCGGTTATTAATATGTATATGACGTCGGGTAGACCAGTTATATATTGCCCAACCGATAACATAGTCTTCTCGAAGGAATTCAATGAACTTGTTGAAGGAATGTATGTTGCTGAAGATTGGGATAGTATTGTTGAAAATATAGAAAATTTGAATAATGGTATCGACCCACTGAAGGAAAAAAGAGAATTAATACAAAATGATTTAAATTCAATACACGGAGACTCAATATCAAAAATAGTAGATTCTCTGCGTTGAGCCAGTGGGGACGGTTCCTGTGACAACTTTTGTGAACATTAAGTGAATTTAGTGTATTGATGCTTAATACATAATTGAGAGAAAGGGTAAAAAATATGCAAGCAATAATATTAGCAGCTGGAATGGGAAGAAGACTTAAGGAATTAACTAAGGACAACACAAAGTGTATGGTCGAGGTTAATGGGACTAAGCTTATCGATAGAATGCTTGGCCAGCTTGATAAGAAAAATCTTTCGAAAATAGTAATAGTTGTTGGATACGAAGGTGAAAAACTAAAGAATTATATTTCAACATTAAATATCAATACTCCAATAAACTATGTTAATAATCCGATATACGATAAGACTAATAATATATATTCGCTTGCATTGGCAAAGGATTATCTAGTAGAGGAAGATACTTTACTATTTGAATCAGATATTATATTCGAAGAATCAGTAATCGATGCTCTTATTGAAGATGAAAGAGAAACACTTGCGTTGGTAGATAAATATGAGAGTTGGATGGACGGTACATGTGTAAAGCTCTCAGAAAATGATGATATCATTGATTTTGTTTCTGGTAAGAAATTTGTATTTGATGACAAGTCTGAATATTATAAGACGGTTAATATCTATAAGTTTAGTAAGCATTTTTCAGAAACACATTATGTGCCATTTTTAGATGCTTATCAGCAAGCTCTGGGAGAAAATGAATACTATGAACAGGTTCTTAGAGTTATTACTATGCTTGATGATCCAGAAATAAAGGCTAAGAGACTGTCTGGTCAGAAATGGTATGAAATAGATGATATTCAGGATCT
>DFEN01000092.1 GCA_002368685.1 Lachnospiraceae bacterium UBA3801 | reverse complement strand
TCTGGAACAAGAACTCCTTCAAGATCTAAACATGCAACATTCATTCCCATTTTTCATTTCCTCCAAAATTCGCTATCCACTATATTACCAAAAAATATGAAATAGCGCTACTAACTAATTAAATCTATTTGTAGCATCCCATAAGCAAAGCTATAACGAATAGTATAAACAGATGTGCCGGATAGAATACATAGAAGAACCATTTATGAAATGGTTTCTTACTTCCGCTCTCTCCGTTGTAGAACAGGAATAGAACCGGAATAAGAAAAACTCCCAACTGGAACAAATTCTGTTTGCCCATAAATAAGAATGGAACACATTCAAAAATCGCAATTATACAGAAGGACAACCACTGCTTCTTCTTATCCCCCTCATAGTAGTGGAAAAAGAATGCCCATAGTACATCAATAAAAACCCAATCTCCAAAAAGTGCAATGATACATATAAATAACAGAATAACTATCTTTACTCCTACCGGAAGATTAGCCTCGTCCCACATCCATATAGCAATAAATGCCAGAAACAGTGTTGTCATTACACTAAACATAGGCAGCGGCCAAAAGGCCTGTTCATACAGGGTATATGCAGGCCACGAAATAATCGAAAAAATGAATAGACGCTTGGCATACCTTTTCTTATCTCTTGTATATTTATATCCTTCTGCAAGAAGTATCGCCATAGAAGGTCCTGTAAGTCTTCCTATCACGTGCATAATCTGCCCCAGAAGAGTTCCCGTAGGAACAAACTTCCACGCTATATGATCAATTATCATGGCGATAATCAGTATATACTTTAATTGATTTCTATTTATGATCTTTAACCGTTCCATTTTCTAGCTCCAATAATCTTTTTTCGCCATTATAAATGTCCCCACATTAAGAAGTCCTTAAGGACTATATTGTATGCAACGCTTCGCTTATATTCGACACATACTGAATCTCTACCCCCAACTTCTCTATCTCAGGCTTGGCATTTGACTTAGGCACGATAGCCTTGGTATATCCCAGCTTTGCAGCTTCCTTTATCCTCTGGGATATATTTCTTACGCCTCTTATCTCTCCTGCCAGACCTATCTCTCCTATTATCACAGTCTTGCTGTCTATCGCCTTATCCCTAAACGATGAATAGATGGCACATATGATTCCCAGATCTGTCGATGGATCATTTATCTTAAGTCCACCTGCTACATTTACATAACAGTCGCAGCCTGTCATGCTGATACCGCCTCTTTTTTCAAGTACTGCAGTAAGAAGATTTACTCGGTTATAATCTAGTCCAACACTGGTTCTTCTAGGCATACTGAAGCTGGAATCTGTACATAGAGCCTGAAGCTCTACAAGCATGGCTCTGGTTCCTTCAACTATGCAGACAACCGCAGAACCAGATGAGTTCTCGGGTCTTCCATTCAGGAAGAATTCAGATGGATTAACCACCTCCTCTAGACCACTGTCAGTCATATTGAAGACGCCGATTTCATTGGTTGAACCGAATCTATTCTTGTTAGCTCTGAGGAGTCTGAAGCCACCACTATCATCCCCCTCAAAATAAAGCACACAGTCTACCATATGTTCAAGGGTTCTTGGTCCAGCGACCGTGCCTTCCTTAGTAACATGTCCAACTATAAAGACTGCTGCATCCTTCTGCTTTGCAATTTGAAGCAGTCTTGCTGTTACCTCTCTAACCTGTGAAATCGTACCTGGAGCCGCATCAACATTAGGTGCTTCTATAGTCTGTATAGAATCTATAACAACAACTTCTGCCTCCAGACTATCTATCTGGTTCTCGATATTATCCATATCGTTATCACTGAGAAGCATAAGCCTCTCTTCCATCACACTACCTGCATCAATACCTAGGCGAACTGCTCTGGACTTGATTTGAGACATAGATTCCTCACCAGATACATATAGAACCTTTGTTTCGCCTTTAACTAGGTTGCGGCACATTTCGAGAAGCAAAGTCGATTTACCGATTCCCGGATCACCACCAACCAGCACAAGGGACCCCTTAACTATTCCGCCACCTAGTACTCTATCCAGTTCTGATATATCTGTTGAGATTCTTGACTCTTCTGAAGATGAAACATTCTTTATACTTGTTGCTTTAGGTCTATCTGAAGTAGAAACAAGTTTATTAGTCCTTGTCTTCGTAACCTTCTCTTCTACAAATGAATTCCAAGCCTTACAAGATGGACATTGACCCAGCCATTTGCTGAATTCATTTCCGCATTCCTTGCAATAAAATATCTGTTTATCCTTTGCCATTTCCCCTCCTGTCAGTAAAGATTAAAGGGACGGTTCAAAGAACCGTCCCACTTATCCCATAACACTATTATTATTTAGTTCTTCTCTATAACTACACCAACCTGATCATTTTCCTCAAGCTCTACACTGATGCTGAGCTTTCCACCTAGGTTAGTCTTCATCTTTCCAACATATACGTCATCAACATGAACCTTATATTCTGTTTCAGGCTCAAGTTCAAGTGTTACCTGCGCATCACTTTCACCCTCAACACTGAACATAACCTTTGAATCATTTGCTCTAAATTCATGAACTACAGTTCCTGGAACTGACTCATATACGAACATCCCATTTCTTTCAAGCTTTGTAATCTCGTTAAAAGTTTTGATCTTGTAGCTGTCGCCATTATATTCAAATCCATCCTTCTTTGTCTTGGTTGGAAGTTCATAATTTCCGAAGCTTATAGAGCCATTTTCCTCTTCACGGATAAGTTCATCTATTACTGCCATTTATTAATACCTCCTGAAATATCGCTAGTAATGTAACCTCTTTTATGATAACAAAAATTAGTTCTAATTACCACTAATATTTATATACTTTTTTGTCCTTTTACATTGAATTTTACAGTATCATTTTCGACCGTTATACTTACTGTAGAGCCCTTCTTAATTTCTCCACTTAGTAGCTTCTCAGCCATTTCATCTTCTATATATTGCTGCACGGCTCTTCTGAGCGGACGCGCTCCAAACTTCTTATCATAGCCCTTTTCAAAAATGAATTTCTTGAGCTTAGCGCCGTAGGTAATCTTGATATCGGCATTTTCCTTGACACGGTCCTTCAGCTCCTTCAGCATAAGTCCTGTTATGCTTAGAACCTCCTCGTCTCCGAGTGCCTTAAATACGATAATGTCATCGAGACGATTAATAAACTCAGGCTTAAATAGAGTCTTCACCTCATCCATTATCATATTCTTCATATCCTCATGAGCTCTATTCTCGTCATTATCTGTAACGAATCCAATAGACTTAGGGTCTATTATCTTATTAGCTCCAAGGTTAGAGGTCATGATGATAATTGTATTCTTGAAGTCCACCTTGCGGCCCTGCGCGTCAGTTATGCATCCATCATCCAGCACCTGAAGAAGTACATTAAACACATCCGGATGAGCCTTCTCAACTTCATCAAACAGAACAACGCTATATGGATTACGCCTTATCTGTTCAGATACCTGACCACCCTCATCATAGCCTACATATCCTGGAGGAGAACCTATCATTCTTGATACATTATGCTTCTCCATATATTCTGACATATCTACTCTGATAAGACTCTTCTCATCTCCAAAGAGAACCTCAGCAAGAGCCTTAGACAGCTCAGTCTTACCCACACCAGTAGGTCCCAGGAAGAGAAATGCCCCAATCGGTCTATCTGGCGATCTAAGTCCTGCTCTGCTTCTTCTGATAGCACTTGCCACTGCACTGACAGCTTCCTGCTGACCAACTATTCTCTCATGCAGCTTATCCTCCAGTTGAAGGAGTCTAGTCTGCTCAGATTCACTTAGTTTAGTAACAGGAATCTTCGTCCAGGTTGATACAACCTGAGCAACATCCTCCTCTGTAACTTCTATTAGTGTATCCTCTTCAAGCTTTTTATCTTCCTGCTTCTGGAGATACCTATCTCTTTTCTTTCTAAGCTTTGAAGCGGCATTTATATCGCCCGCTCTAAGAGCATCCTCTATATCTTCAGTTAATTCATCAAGTACAGATTCCTTACCGGAATATATAAAATCCTTAGGAACCTTTCCAAGCCTTACTCTGGCACACGCCTCGTCCAAGATATCAATAGCCTTATCAGGAAGGAATCTGTCATTTATATATCTGACAGACAGAGTCACTGCATACTGTATAGTTTCATCAGATATATGAACGCTGTGGAACTCTTCATATCTATGCTTTAGCCCCTCAAGTATCTCTATTGTTTCAGCCGCAGTAGGCTCCTCAACCTTTACAGGCTGGAACCTTCTTTCGAGAGCTGCATCCTTCTCGATATACTTTCTATATTCCTCGAGTGTAGTCGCACCAAGTACATGTATATCGCCTCTAGAAAGCGCAGGCTTAAAAATATTTGCTGCATCATGTGTACCTTCTGCACCACCAGCTCCAACAAGAGAATGTAGCTCATCTATAAAAAGAATAATACTAGGATCCGCCTTAACTTCGTCTATTGCATTCTTGACTCTCTCTTCAAAATCACCACGGTATCTGGTACCTGCTAGCATACCAGCTAGATCCAGGCTCATTATTCTCTTTCCTTCAAGGCTCTCAGGAACATCTCCTCTGGCTATCAGCTGAGCTATACCTTCAACTATCGCAGTCTTACCAACACCTGGCTCTCCCACAAGGCAAGCATTATTCTTGCTACGTCTTCCAAGTATCTGCATAACCCTGACTATCTCATCATATCTTCCAATAACAGGATCAAGCTTTCCGAGTTTTGCCTCCTGGGTCATATCTCTAGAATATTTCTCAAGAACTGATTTCTTCTTAGTAGTCTTCTTCGCTGGACCTGCTTCATGAATATGCTCTTTAATATATGCCTTGCTGTCCTCAACAGAGAGTCCTGCTGCAAGGAGCATTTCCTGACATACAGAATATGGATTTAATTTTTTGCTCTTAAAAAGAGCATTCAGGTCTGGATTTCGGTCTCGAACTATACTCATAACTATATGCTCAGTTCCGATTTCCTTAGCTCCGAGGCGCTTTGCATCCTCAGAGGCTCCTTCCAAAATGCTCTTAGTTCTATCGGTAAACTGACCGGTAGTGCCCAGATGCCCTATGGCATTGGATTCACTAGCCAGTCCATCTACTATATAATGAATTTCTTCGCCTCTTATTCCATTTTTGAGCATGACTCTATATGCCAGACCCTTATGTGTAGTATAAAGGGAAATAATTATATGTCTGACATCTACGTAATCATTATTCAGTCTATCTGCCAGCTCCTTTGCGCCCTCAAGCACAAGCTCAGCAGTTTCGGAAAAAGGCAGTTTATCTCTCATCTATCGCTTTACCTATATCATGTCTCATGTATTTATTATCAAAGTCTATTAATTCAGTCGCCTTATAGGCATTTGCCCTTGCTTCTACAAGATCATTTCCAATAGCTGTTACACCAAGTACTCTACCACCGTTTGTAACAACCTTGTCACCATCAAATTTTGTTCCAGAATGGAATACATAGTAACCATCCTTATCCTTGAAGTTCTCAAGTCCTCTGATCTCGTATCCCTTCTCATAAGAAACAGGATATCCATCAGATGCAAGCATAACGCAAACTGCTGCATTATCCTCAAACTGAAGATCTATCTGATCAAGAGTTCCATCCACGCACGCTTCCATAACTTCAACTATATCATTCTTAAGTCTAGGAATAACAACCTGAGCCTCTGGATCACCAAAACGAGCATTGAACTCCAAAACTCGAGGTCCCTTCTCTGTAAGCATAAGTCCGCAGAAAAGAACTCCCTTGAATTCTCTGCCCTCTGAAGCCATCGCATCAATTGTTCTCTGATATACATTTTCCTCACAGAACTTAGCTACTTCATCAGTATAGAATGGGCTAGGTGAAAATGTACCCATGCCGCCTGTATTAAGGCCTGTATCGCCATCGCCTGCACGCTTATGATCCTGTGCAGAGGTCATAGGAAGAATAGTTTTACCATCTGAGAAGCAAAGAACTGAAACCTCACGGCCTGTCATGAACTCTTCAATGACAACCTTGTTTCCTGCTTCACCAAACTTCTTATCTACCATTATCTCCTGGATTCCAGCCTTTGCCTCTTCAAGAGTCTGGCATATCAGTACGCCCTTTCCAAGAGCTAGACCATCTGCCTTAAGTACATATGGGGCCTCCTGTGACTCGAGGTACTTGATAGCTTCGTCTGCATCCTCGAAGGTCTCATATGCTGCTGAAGGAATGTTGTACTTCTTCATAAGGTCTTTGGAGAAAGCCTTTGAAGCTTCGATGATAGCTGCATTCTTGCGTGGTCCAAAAGTCTTGATTCCTGCATCGAGGAACGCATCAGCAACTCCTGCTGCTAGTGGATCATCTGGTGCTACTATAACGAAGTCTACGTCCTTTTCCTTTGCAAATGCAACAAGAGCTGGCGCATCCATTACTGATATATTTACGCATTCAGCCAGTTCTGCTATTCCGGCATTTCCTGGTGCTGCGTATAGTTTCTCACATTTAGGGCTCTTGGCTACGGCCCAGGCAATTGCGTGCTCACGGCCTCCGCCGCCTACAATCATGATTTTCATTTCTATTTCCTTTCTGAATTCAGTCTTTTCCACGGCAGGTAGGGTTCAGAGCTGTTATAAAACTTCTCGAGACGCGCTTTCGCTCCGGCCGCAACCTAACGGATACTAAGCTCTCACTTCACTTCGCGCGTGAATCGCTAAGTACCGAGGTTGCTCTAGGGTCTCGAAAGTTTCATAACAGCTCTTTCACCACCTGCACGCGGGATAATATATTTTTATTATAGTAATATTTATTTTTTCAATAAAGATATATTATAACATGGCTAGCTAATTAGTAAGATGTGAATAGAATTAGCGAAAACTAATTTCTCATATCAGCAGGCTGGGTGTAGGCTACTTCGCCGTTCGCTATCATATTGATGGCTTGAGGGAGAATCTTCCACTCGGCTTCTTCCATGATACGGCGTTGCAAGGTTTCTGGGGTGTCGCCCTTTTCTACATACACGGCCTTCTGTAGGATGATTGGACCAGTATCAGTTCCTGCATCTACGAAATGTACTGTAGCGCCGGAAACTTTAACTCCTCTATCCAGAGCAGCCTTGTGAACCTTGAGTCCGTAGTATCCTTTTCCACAGAAGGAAGGGATTAGTGAAGGGTGGATATTTATTATCTTACCTTCATACTTCTCTATAACTATCTCTGGTATAACCACAAGGAAGCCTGCTAGTACGATAAGGTCTGGCTTGTACTCGTCCAGTTTAGCAAGAAATGCTTTATTGAAGGAGGACCTATCAGGGAAATCCTTAGGTGCTATAACTTCATTTTTGATTCCTGCCTTCTCAGCTCTTTCCAGAGAATATACTCCGTAATTATTACTCAGGACTCCAACTATTTCTGTATTTGTTATGGAGCCATTTGCAACTCCATCAATAATTGCCTGAAGGTTAGTACCTCCGCCTGATACAAGAACCAGAACTCTCATATAATATCTCCATTCTACATTTTCACAAATAGTTCACAAAAGTTGTCACAGGGACTGTCCCCACTGGCTCAGTTTATCTCAACTTCTTTGTTGCCGCTTACTACTTCGCCAAGTACGAAGGCTTTGTCGCCTGTGCTTGCGAGGGCTTCGATAGTCTTGTCAGCATCAGCTGGGTCTACCGCCAGCACCATTCCAACTCCCATATTAAAGGTGTTATACATCATATGTTCATCAATATCCCCCTTCTCTGCGAGAAGCTTGAAGATAGCTGGTACTTCGTAAGAGGATTTATTAACCTTTACTCCGACTCCATCAGGAAGCATACGAGGAATATTCTCATAGAATCCACCACCTGTTATGTGGCTGCAGCCCTTAATAGTTACTCCAGCCTTCTTAACTGCCTTAAGGCCCTTAACATATATTCTTGTAGGCTCGATAAGTGCCTCACCAAGAGTCTTACCAAGTTCATCATAATATGTATCAAGGGATTCCTTAGTCATTTCAAATACACTTCTAACGAGTGAGAAGCCATTACTATGAACTCCAGAAGAAGCTATACCGATAAGTGTATCTCCTGCCTTGATGTTTTCGCCTGTAATAAGGTCCTTCTTATCAACTACACCAACTGCGAAACCAGCAAGATCATAATCATCCTCTGGCATTAGTCCTGGGTGCTCTGCTGTCTCCCCTCCAACAAGGGCTGCCTCTGACTGAAGACATCCTTCCGCAACGCCCTTAACTATAGAAGCTATCTTCTCTGGATAGTTCTTTCCACAAGCTATATAGTCAAGGAAGAAAAGTGGCTCTCCACCTGAACAAGCTATATCATTTACGCACATAGCTACAGCATCTATTCCAATAGTGTCATGTTTATCCATAATAAAAGCAAGCTTAACCTTAGTTCCGCAACCATCTGTTCCGGAAAGAAGAACTGGCTCCTCCATGTCCTTAATCTTGCTGAGATCAAATGCTCCAGCAAAACCTCCGAGACCACCTAAAACTTCTGGTCTCATTGTTTTCTTAACATGTTCCTTCATCAGTTCAACTGATCTGTAGCCTGCTTCGATATCTACTCCTGATTTTTTGTAATCCATGATTTTTCCTCCCGGATACTAAATTAATGGTTTCTAATTAATAGGACAAATGCCCTCACACAACCGCCCCTATTATAAATTATCAACCCTCTTTTGTAAACACCGCCAGGACCTAAAAATAGTTTAATTTTGATGCTCATTATGTTAAAATATAAAACAGTTATGGGGAATCTAAAATCAGTTATTTTGTTACTATCTCTTACTATCAGAGGGGGAAACAGACTATGCTAGATAAACACAGGCCAAACATAGGCTTTCTTACTTGTCATCTGGACAATGACTATGCATTTGAGATCTGCAAGGGTGTAGAATATGCCGCCGAAGAAGCAGATGTGAATCTTACTATTCTTCCTGGCATGTATCTAAATGCTTCTTATAACGATCCCATTAACGCAAAATACGACTATCAATACAATTCGATTTTTTACTATGCAAACAAGAAATCTCTAGATGCGCTTATCATTTCTATTGGTTCAATAGGCAGCTTTCTATCCGTTGAGGATAAGAAGGCTTTTCTGGATTATTTTGATCTTCCAATTCTTACAATTGAAGCCGAAATTCCTGGATATCCATACCTATACACCGAGGGTGCAACAGGAATGCGCGCTTGTATAGAACACATAATTAAGGATCATGGTAAAACCAAGATTGCATTCGTAAGTGGTCGTCTGGAAAATGCTGACGCGCTGGAGAGATTTAATATCTATAAAAAGGTTCTGTCTGAAAATGATATTCCTTATGATGAGAAAAAGGTTGCTTACGGCAATTTCTCCGAATTTACCGAAGAGCTTGTCACAAAGCTTTTGGATGATAATCCGGATCTGGAGGCTATTGTTTTCGCAAATGATACTATGGCCATAGGTGGATACAAGGCCATCAAGAAAAAGGGGCTGAAAATAGGTAAAGATATAATAGTTACCGGCTATGACAACACTCCAACCTCCCTGTCACTGACCCCACCTCTTACAACTGTAGATAATAACGTAATGGACCTGGGCTATAACGCTGTATATCAGGCACTGGAGCTTATCAGGACAGGTGAAACCTCTCTATCTCTCCTACATTCAAAGCTTGTAAAGAGACTTTCCTGTGGATGTAATCCTGCCAAGAATAAAGAGGTACTCAACAGCATTGATATATCTTCCGGAAAAATGAATAGCAAAACTCTTATCAAGAAGTTCGAAGATTTATTCATGAGCCATTACTATAATACATTCTATTCTAAACAGCTTTTTGATGTGCTCAATCCATTTTTTGAAATTTTCGGAAATATCATTTATAACGGTTCCGAATATACCAAGGAACAGCTTCAGGCTGAAACCGATAAGGTTCTAAACAGCAACATCATAATACATTATTACTCACATAATAAGTTTACTTATATGATGAGCCAGCTATCCGATTTTCTTCTAGGACTTGATTTTGGCGAGGACAAACACGTTAAGCTTGTGTCTGCCTTTAATGTAATAATGACACACGTATCATATTACGTAGCAAACGAATATATGGATGAGGTCAAGAGAAACAAGGAATCTGTATGGCAGTCTATGAGACTCACAAGAGATACTCTTCTCACTGCTATGGATGATGAAAAATGCTACAAGCTTATTGTCCAAAATCTTCATAGATGGAACGGCTTCGCAAGCGCATACTTATACCTATATGATGATTTGCCTGTCCTATTAAATGACGGAATGTGGAATGTTCCAAAATACATTAACCTGCAGGCTTTCTGCAAGGATGAGAAGGTTATGGTTCTGACTAACGAAAAAAGAATCTTCCCTACCTACATGATTTTTGACAATAAATATACACCAAACGAGAGAAGACACACCATGGTTCTGACTCCGCTTCTTACAAATGAAGCCCAACATGGTCTTCTCCTATGTGAAACAGATTTGAAAAACTTCAGTAATGTATATTCAACCTCTCTGCAGCTTGGAACAGCACTGAAGTTCATCAACCTGATGAGACAGGAAATTGCTATCCAGAATCGTCTAGAGGTTACTATGAATGAGATTCGCGACAAGAATGATCAGCTAAATGCCATTTCCGTAACTGACGAGCTAACCGGTCTATATAACCGCCGCGGTTTCTTCGAAGCTGTAGATCAACTAACCAGTAATACCAGCAACAATGGTAAGCCAGGGCTAGTTGGTTATATCGATATGGATAACCTGAAGCAGGTTAATGATAGATATGGACATAAGGATGGTGATTTCGCTCTCACCAGCATTGCCAACACACTTAGAAAGAGCTTTCCAAAGGGAACTATAATTGCACGAATCGGCGGCGATGAATTTGCTGTTTTCGTAGCCGATATGGACGGCACTACTATCAAGAATATAAAGGACAGCATGTCCTATTATCAGGATAGGGTTAATGAACAAGACCATAAGCCTTACTACGTAGAATTCAGCCACGGCTTCAAAGAGCTTACAGTCAGCGATTCTCTTGATATAGAGGCGGAAATGACTGAAGCAGATGCCGAGCTATACAAAGATAAGAAAAACAAAAGAAAAGATGTTGCTAAAACTGATTAGCAACATCTCTATAATCATTGAACAACTATTTCCTGCATTGCAGCATATACCTCAGGGTACTTTTTCTTAAGATTCATTGGTTTAAAATCTGTATCTACAAAAGCATGTGAGGTCTGGGCTGTGTGCAGGAGTTCATCCGTTCCCGACCTGTATATCTCATACTTAAGAGTGAATCTTACCGGTGTTACCTTGATAACCATTGGTTTTATCTCTATTACATCACCATATGTAATAGACTTGATATAATAATCATGGAGCTCCAGCACCGGTATTATTATGCCCATTTTCTCAAGCTTATCATACGACAGACCTATTTGATCCATCAGGTGAAGTCTTGCTTCCTCCAGATATCTCGCATAATTCGAATGGTGCACCACCTGCATCTGATCCGTCTCATAATAATTTACTACTCTAATGTACGTCTCCAGTTCCTTCATCTCGATTAGTCACCTCATCACTTCTATCCATTATCTCTATCTCAAGACCACCCTTACTCTCCTGTTCAATCTTAACAGCAGTTCTATCAGGACTAATAGGTGGTCTGGCATTATCCTGTTTAACCTCAGTCTCTTCATCCTCATTAAGGATAAATCTCATCTGTGCTCTTTCTTCTCTTTCTCTAGCCATGGCCTTCTGACGCTCATTATAAAGCTCCACAGAAAGCAGATCACTTAGCTCGAGAATCTGTGCATATCTGTCATTAGCCTTGAGACCATTCAGGTTACTCATAAGCTCAGCCTTATTCTCTGCTATATCTTCTATCTTCTGCCTGAGAGTACTTCTCATTCGGGCATATTCCTGTTCGATCTTCTCATAGGAATCTGCAACCAGGTGATCAACCTCTGTAAGCATCTCATCTGTGTAAATAAGTGAAGCAGCATATATATCAGAGGCCATCCTAAGAGAATCCTTCTCATCCTTCTCGAGATCTGACGCCCTAAATGAAGGTGGCTCGGTATCCTTTCTCTTTGTTACTCTGATTCGGCTGGCTGTTCTCTCCGCCTGATAGAGTATCTCTTCAGCCTCTTCCTTAGCTTCCTTGATTATACGCGCCCGCTTATCATTAACTTCACGATAAGTATTCAGTTCATTCTTAACTACTTCAGATATATTCTCAACAAGTCTTAGAAGCTCTTCTCTATCAAGGACCGCATTTTCCTGATGCATTGTCTGTGAAGGTGCATCTTTTATTCTAGTTTTAAGTCCCTCCAGAAGTAATTCTGCTCTACCTTTTTGTTCCATTATATTCATCCTTTAACTTAAATAATGTTTTTTAATTCCATAGATTGTATACGTTATCATATGCTTCAGACTTTCCAGCCTGCTGATTCCAACGTATCTATAAACATTATAGGTCATTATGGCTGACCTTATCTTATTGCCCGATTTACTGGATCCGGATTTTGTGTATTTGAGAAGAGGTCTATTTATACCAGCAGCATACCCACCATCCTCCAGCACCTCAAGCCATACAACATAATCCTCATGTATATTGCCATCCGGAAACGGGAACTTAAGCGCTGTTTCTCTTCTTAAAAGTACAGAGGAGCAATTAATCTGATTAGAACGTAAAAGCAGTTCTCTACGAACAATCTTATTGCAGCCTATATACCTGCCGGTTTCCCTGCCATCCGAATCAATGATGCTACGACCAGTAAATACCAGTCTTGGAGCCTCCCCCTGGTTAACAAATCTCTCCATAACCTTTATTTGTTTTTCCAATTTATCCGGTGTCCAATAATCATCGGAATCTAGAAATGCTATATATTCTCCACCAGCTTCTCTGACTCCAACATTTCTGGCCTCCGCCGCACCAAGCACCTCAGCATATACAAGCATCTTAACTCTAGTATCCATAAGAATATCATCACTAAGCCTAGGCAGCTTCACACTACCATTATCAACTATAATAAGTTCAATATCTTTATAGGTCTGATTTAGTACTGATCTGACAGCTCTATCTAAAGTTTTTTCGCTATTATGACTGGGCATTATAACACTGATCATATCGCGTATCCTCATCTCACGATTATCAAACAAAACCGCTAACTATTGTACCATAAAATAAAGCCGACAACAATATTGTTGTCGGCCTTAAAACTATCTATATCTTAGCCTCTCTTAAGGAAATCAGGAATCTT
>DFEN01000150.1 GCA_002368685.1 Lachnospiraceae bacterium UBA3801 | reverse complement strand
AACTACATGCTGATGCAGAGCTATGATTTCCTCAAGCTCTATGAAGAATATGGATGTAATCTTGAGTTTGGTGGAGATGATCAGTGGTCTAATATGCTCGGTGGACGTGAGCTTATTCGTAGAAAGCTTGGCAAGGAAGATGCTCAGGCTATGACTATTACACTTCTTCTTAACTCAGAAGGAAAGAAGATGGGTAAGACAGCAAATGGAGCTGTTTGGCTTGATCCTGAGAAGACATCACCATATGATTTCTATCAGTATTGGAGAAATGTTGACGACGCTGATGTTATCAACTGTATCAAGATGCTTACCTTCCTTCCACTAGACGAGATACATGCTATGGAGAGCTGGGAAGGTGCTGAGCTGAATAAGGCTAAGGAGATACTTGCATACCAGCTGACAGAGCTTGTTCATGGAGAAGAAGAAGCTAAGAAGGCAGAGACAGCTGCTAAGTCAATCTTTGGTGGCGGCGGTACAGAGAATATGCCTGAAACATCACTTGAAGATGAAGATTTTAAAGAAGATGGAACTATAGATCTGATAAGTGTACTTGTAAAGAGTGGACTTGTTCCATCTCGTGGTGAAGGACGCCGTGCTATAGAACAGAACGGAATCGCTGTAAATGGGGAAAAGGTTACAGATGTTCATGCAAGCTATAGCAAGGATGCATTTAAAGAAGAATTTGTACTTAAGAGAGGTAAGAAAAACTTCCGTAAAATAGTTCTTGGATAATAAGAAGAGGGGTGTATTATGGGGATTAAAGATACTGTTAAGGATTTTGGCATTTTAAAGAATAGGAAAGCAGATGTTGAGTTCTCAGGTCTTACTGACAAGGTCGTAAATGTTGATAAGGAGCTCAACCTATATACCAGAGAAGGACAGTTTTATGTTCTTCTAGCGGATGCAGATATTGATGAGAGAGTCGAAATAGAGCGTATGATCGACCAGACAGGTTGTTTCATCACATCTGTTTCTAGCGGAATTGAGTGCATGGATGAAATCAGTCGTGATAAGTATGATCTGATACTCCTTGCAAGAAATATGCCAAGAATGGATGGTATCCAGACATTAAACAATATGAAGAATAGTCCGATGAATAAGTCTAAGGATGCAAAGGTATATGTTATCCTTGGCGAGAAGGTAGACGAGCCAGATATATTCTTCGAAAATGCTGGCTTTGATGGAATCATTCGTAAGCCAATAGATAGAACAATTCTTCAGAATATTATTATCAGTCTTGTTCCATCCAAGATGCTCCCCGATGATGAGGAGCTCCTGGAGGAAATCAAGAAAGACGCCGAAGATGCCGAGGTTCTAAAAGGCTGTGGAGTAAGACTCCTAGAAGCACTCAAGAATTTTGGTGGCGATATCGACGCCTACAAAGAAGCTGCTTCTAAGTTTTGTGATGATTATGAAATAGTTAGCTCAGATATGATAGATGCACTTTTTTCAGGTAAGAATACTGACTACATGAACTTTTCTCGTGATATGAGAGAGAGCTCTAGAAAGATTGGTGCTGCATATCTTGCTGACTGCTTCGATGATCATGTCAATATGTCAAAGGATGATAGTCTCGATGTAGCTGAGAGTAATTGGCATAGCCTGGTAAATGAGTGGGAAAATGTTGTTTCCGGTCTCGCAGGCTGGTTAGGGAAAACTAGTATTCAGCTTGGATCCACCGAGGTTTTAACTTCTGACACAAATGGTATTAGACTATCCGATCAAGATATTAAAAATAGAATTGAAGAAATTCTAATTAATTTAGAAAATAATGAGCAGGAACTCGCTCATAAGAATCTGAGTAGACTCTTTGAATACGAGCTGCCTTATGATTTAAGACACAAAATAGATAGAGTGTCCAGAGCATTTGATCAGGATAGAATAAATACTGCTGTAGATATTCTTAGAAGTATTTAATATCTTCTTCGCGTTTGCCTTTTTTCTTAGGAATAGGCATTGTGATTTTGAATCTTCTCTGTTCTTCAACCATATCCTCTGGGAGATGTTGAATAACATATTGATACAGGTCTCTTTCGTAAATTTCAGAAAGAATGGCCAGTTCTTCGGCGGTGGGCTGAGAACGTCCGCATTCAATGCTGCTGTATGTCTGCCTAGAAATATGCAGGACACCAGCTAGATCTTCCTGTGATAATTTGTGTGCAAGTCTGAGTTTTCTGAGGACATCGCCCCAATAAATTTTAATAGCCATAATTTTTTTCCTTTCTGAAAAAAAGGGGAGATGAAAGTAATTTAATGTTATCACTAAATTGGTTATATTTAGTGAAAATAATGTGTATTTTTTAATGGGTGGGAGGTTTTTTAATTGAGTAAGGCAGATGAAATATATATAAAGATGTGTCAGGATATTCTTGGCAGTGGAATTAGTACTGAAGGAGAGAAGGTTCGTCCTAAATGGGAGGATGGAACCTTTGCTTATACTATAAAAAAATTTGGCGTTATAAATCGTTATGATTTGCAGGAGGAATTCCCTGCAATCACCCTTCGTAAGACTTATATCAAGTCAGCCATAGATGAAATTCTTTGGATATGGCAAAAAAAATCCAACAATATCAATGAGCTAAAAAGTAGTATATGGGATGAATGGGCAGATGAAGAGGGTTCTATTGGAAAAGCCTATGGTTATCAGCTAGGGGTCAAACATCAGTACAAGGAAGGAATGTTTGATCAGGTTGATAGAGTGCTTTTTGACCTTAAGGAAAATCCATACAGTAGAAGAATAATGACGAATATTTATGTTCATCAGGATCTACATGAAATGCACCTTTACCCATGTGCATATAGTATGACATTTAATGTTACTGGCGATAAGCTAAATGCTATCTTAAATCAGCGTTCACAGGATGTGCTTGCAGCTGGAAACTGGAATGTGGTACAGTATGCAGCTCTTCTTATGATGATAGCGCAGGTGACTGGCTTTAAGCCAGGTGAACTTGTTCATGTAATTGCTGATGCGCATATATATGATAAGCATGTTCCTATTATTAAGGAACTGATAAAGAGAGAAACTTATCCTGCGCCAAAGGTTACGCTTAATCCAGATGTTAAAGACTTTTATGACTTTAAGGTGGATGACTTTACCATCGAGGATTATAAGACGGGAGAACAAATAAAGAATATTCCTATTGCAATTTAAGGAGTGAATATATGAAACTGATTGCAGCTGTTGATAATAACTGGGCTATTGGCTATAAGGATAGCCTGCTGATACATATTCCTGAGGATATGAAGGCGTTTAGAAGACATACAACTGGACACACAGTTGTACTTGGAAGAAAGACACTCGCTGGATTCCCTAAAGGGCTTCCTCTATCAGATAGAAGAAATATTATTCTGTCTACCAGAGAGGACTTTACGGCAGGAGATGCTACTATAGTTCATAATGAAAAGGAACTATTTGATACTCTGAAACAGATTGATTCTGATGACATTTATGTTATTGGTGGTGGTACGGTATACAAGATGCTTGAACCATATGCCGATACAGCTTATATAACAAAGATTGATTATTCTTATCAGGCTGATACATATTTCCCTAATCTGGATGAGAAGGAGAACTGGGAAGTGGTCGAAACAAGCGAAGAACAGACTTGTTTTAGCATAGAGTATTACTTTATGACATATAAGAATAATTCCCCGATTCCGCTACCTTAATTCTCGAATTAATTCTTTTAATTATATGCTAAAAATGGTATAATAACAGATGGCTTTATTTTATGAACTTAGGAGGGGAAGGTAAATGGATGACAACATTCTAGTTACTACAGGTTCAGGGTTTGAGGGGTACGGAATAACTGAATATCTTGGATTTGTTTCGAGTCAGGCTATACTTGGCTCTAACTTTATTTCTGGTATCGCGGCTAATGTAGCTGACGTTGCTAGAAAGGATACTGCAAAACTAGAGCAGTGTCGTGAAGATGCTGGTAAGCAGCTGATTCAGCAGGCAAAAAAGAAGGGTGCAAATGCTATTATTGGCGTTAATATGACATATGCACCATTTGAGGCTGGTTCCTTCGGAATAATTGTTTCAGGAACAGCTGTTAAGATTACAAAGCATGTAACTATAAGTGATTCAATGCATAAGGAACTGTTCGTAACGAATTACTATAATCGTTTAGTTCCAAGACCAGTTAAGATTGTACTTGATGGCGATTCAAATTCCATCAACATGAGACTGGTATGCTATAACTACAATCACGATGATATAAATGCACTTCGTGCAGATGTAGAGTTTACTAATCTTTATGATGAGAGACTTGTTATAAAGAATATTGATTTTGTATTTAGTGAGAATATTAACCTTTCAGTTATTGAGTCTGATTATGTTCAGAGTAAGGTTTCTCCTAATGACTTGCTCCTTTTGAAGGATGCTAAGGTTATTCTTACTAAGTATGCTACTCCAAGAGGAGTATATGCAGTTAATGATCAGCCTATCAATGTTTCTCTCAGCTCTAGACGTCTTGAAGCTCTTAAGGCAAAGAGAGGTATCGATGCAGTTGAGAAATATAGAACAGATGGAATGATCTGGACATGTAACTGTGGTCATGTAAATGAAGCAGGCTCAGAAGAATGTATAGTCTGCGGACGTAAGCAGAAGGATATAATGACAAAGGCATCCTTCAATTACGAAGAAATGATTGACAAAATGAAAGAAAAGGAATACGTAGTTGAAATCAAAGATGTACTGATGCAGTACATTAAAGAAATAGATTCTGGTATGAGACTTGAACTTCTCGAGATTATGGAATCAGGACTTCAATATGAGAAGACCAGAGGAAATATGAAAGAGACTGTTATCGAGAAGGTTGAGAAAGTCTTCGAGGATGCATCTATAGAAGATTAATTATTTGAGGTGATATGATTTGAGTTCTGGACTTAGTATGGCTAGCGTAAACAAAATAAAAGAACTTGCGGCATCGCACGAGTATAGTCTGGCTGCTCCTATTCTTGATTCTCAGGATTTAGAGAAGTCATACAATCCTCAATTTCTTCGAGTATGTGGTGAGATATATGAAAATGTTGGCAGACTTAGTGAAGCCAGACATTTATATGTTAAAGCACATACATTAGCACCTGAAGCTACCAGAATTATTTTTTCGCTCATCGATTATTATCTGAAAATGGGATATTTTGATCTGGCTGAGCGATATTTCGAAGAATATGTTTTTTATAGCTCTGGAGGAAGAGATTTATCTAATGTTAGATATATCATGAAGAAGGCTAAGAGTCCTGATCTGATGGAGCTGTATGATATGCTTTATCCATATTATCGAGATAACATGGATGAGAAATGGAGCTTTGAGCTTCTCCTTCTCACAAAGCTACTAGATAAGGGTGATATGGATATTATAATCTCAGATTACAAGGCTACATTTAGAACTAGTCCATATCTTCATCTTCTTGATGAGGTTGAAACTGATAAGAGTGTGGCGTGGGATAACTTCTTCATTTATGCTGAAAAGCCAATGGCTGATAATGACCCGGAAGAAGAAGAGACCAGACAGATGGAGCAGACGCAGCTTGAGATTGATTATAAGAGAATCAATCCAGAGACTGAGGATGTGGCTGTTATAACTGAAATGGTTTCTGCAGATGCTGAAGACTCAACAGTGGTTGAAGGCGTTGAGAAGGGACTTAAGAGATTTATCAAGAAAAAGTTCAAGAAGAAATCTGAGGATGCTGAAAAGACTGAAGAGTCAGAAGAAACTTCTGAAACAGAAGAGGCTGTAGCAGAATCAGTTGAAAACGAGGAAGCTTCAGAGACAAAAGCTGCTGAGGTTGATGAAGGTTCAGATGATACTGTAGTAGATGAAAATGTTGAACTGGCTGTTCCTACGGATGCTATCGAGGCTGTTGAAGAAGTTGATGAGGTTGAGGCTGTAGAAAAAGAAATTGAATCCTTTGAACAGGATTTCGTAACATACGAATTTGATGATGGATTTGCTCCTGAATCTGATACAATCGCTGGTCTATCAGAGATTGACGAAGAATTCGATGATAGCTCTGAGGAAGCATTTAGTGCATTTAGAGATTTTGCACTATTCCAGGATGACATAGAGGATAAGGTTGAGGAATTCGTTCCGGAACCTGAAAAGGATGAAATCGAAGATTACATCCCGGAACCTAAGGTCAAGGATGAAGAGTTCACACCAGAACCTGAGATTGAAGAAGAGGAGTTCACTCCAGAGGTTGAAGAGGAATTCGCACCTGAAGTCGAGGAAGAGATTCCAGAACTAGAGGATGAGGTAGAAGATTTCGTTCCTGAGCCTGATGCGGTAGCCGAGGAAGAAGAGTTCATCTCTGAGCCAGAGGTTAAGGAAGAGTATATTTCAGAACCTGAACCTGTGGTTGAGGAAGAGGAGCTTGTTCCAGAGGTTGAAGAGAAATTTGTACCTGAAGTAGAGGAAGATATTCCAGAGCTGGAGGATGAGGTAGAAGATTTCGTTCCAGAGCCTGAAGCAGTAGCCGAGGAAGAAGAGTTTATCTCTGGGCCAGAGGTTAAGGAAGAGTATATTTCAGAACCTGAACCAGTAGTTGAGGAAGAGAAGCTTGTTCCAGAGGTTGAAGAGGAATTTGTACCTGAAGTAGAGGAAGATATTCCAGAGCTAGAGGATGAGGTAGAAGATTTCGTTCCAGAGCCTGAGGTAGTAGCCGAGGAAGAAGAGTTCATCTCTGAGCCAGAGGTTAAGGAAGAGTATATTTCAGAACCTGAACCGATAGTTGAGGAAGAGGAGCTTGTTCCAGAGGTTGAAGAGGAATTCGTACCTGAAGTCGAGGAAGAAGAATTCATACCAGAACCTGTGATTGAGGAACCATCCTACATGAAGAGTGATGCTCCATCAATTGACTTCGCTAGGTTCGGATCAGATTTATTCCCAGGACTTAGCAAGGAAGAGGTTAAGGTCGAAAATCATTTTGATGAGGTTGCAAAGGCTGAAAGCGAGAAGCTAAATGAAGGCCTTGCAGAAGAAGAAGCTAAACTTAAAGAGGCAGAAGCACTTCTTGCTTCTCTGGGTATTAAGTTATAGACGTATAGCAAAAGACATAAGGAGGTAGTAGCACCGTGGCTGTTGATCAGAGAGAGGCGCTAATCGCTGCTGTTCGTGCACAGGTTGAGAAGGAACGTGCCGAAAAGCAAAAAAAGCTCGAAAGAGAACAGGAGGCTATGGCTTTTTCTAAGAAGAAGTCAGGCGGTAATAAAGAGGAAGGTCATAAGAAATATAAAACTCTTTCTCCTGAAGAGCTTGCAAGAATTGAAGAAAAGAAGAGAAAGAAAAGAGCTGAGGAATTGGGGATTCCTTACGAGCCATCAGATGCATTTAAAGCTGCAGAGACTCCTGCAGAAGAAAAAGCAGAAACAGCTGATACAGGCGATGATGGAAAGACAGATATTCTTAGGGGTGGTCTTGGAGAAGGTCTTGGAAGTACAGGAAGCTCAGAGGGCGGCCTTGGTAGTATACCAACAGGCGGGGGTCTTGCTGGAGCTGGTCTCGGCGGAGGCCTAGGTGCAAGTCTGTCTCCTGATGACGAAAAAGTAAAGGTTGTAGATGGTTCTGATTCAGATAAGTATTCATTCTCTGCTGATGGAACTAAGACAGTTAGTGAAGATAATGGTTGGATTAAGGATGAGCCTGCTAAGGATTCTAAGTCTTCAGATGGCTTCGATGAGCTTGATTTGGATAGCATTATCCCAACTAATAGAACTACACCTACAGATGATGTAGATGCTATGTATGACATAGATGATGATGATTCTCCATTTGCAGCGCAGGCATCTAAGATGGATGGCTTCCAGGATGTTTCTGAAGAAGAGGCTCCTAAGAAGGAAGATCATACAATCGATGAAAAGAATGCTAAGCTTGAAGAAGAAATCAAAGAAGATAAGAAGCGTAAGAAGAAAACTACAAGCAGCATAGATGATCAGGAGAGAAGACTTGCTGCTGCTAGAGAGAAGGCTGCTGCACGTAAGAAGGCAGCATTTGAGAAGGAACGCGCT
>DFEN01000055.1 GCA_002368685.1 Lachnospiraceae bacterium UBA3801 | reverse complement strand
AGAGGTGTTCCACCAATCAGACCTTTAAGAGGGGTTGTCAGGAAGTTACCACCTACCTGGTCTGACATAGCATTTGCAAGGTCAGGTCTTGCTACGATAGCACCTGACTTGATAAGCTCATTGAGATGTACGTTAGGTACTCTCTCTGTGTACTTCTGGAATACTTCACTGTTAAACAGTTTTGCATCAAAAAGTCCCATGATATTCTCCTTTCAGTTAATCAAAACTTATTACAAAGTCTGGATTTTCATTCTTTGCTTTCATCATTTCTGATAGAGTCATCTTCTGACCCTTATCTTTACCGCCAGGTGCTGAACCAACAAACTGTGGCGGGTCGTTCTTAGGCTCAGTCTTAACAAACGCATCTGCATTTGTCTTGGCATAAGCCTTCATGTAATCTTCTGCTCCCATAATACTTCCATCTTCCATAGGCAGATTCTTCTTTATCATAGACTGTTCAAAATCCCGTCTAGCGGCATTACTAGAGAACTTCTGTTTTCCAGCGAAATCACGAACAGCAAACTCATAAGCCTGTGCTGAAAGTTTACTCTGTAGCGCCTGTGTATCGGCGTCATACTTCTGCTGTAAAGAGGTTAGATTCTGGGTAAGTTCGTCTAACTTTCCGGCATCACTACCAGCATTTTCAAGCTGAGTTTTCAGAGTCTCTAAATCGGTGTTTCTTGTGTTGATGGTTTCATTCAGAGTGTTAATCTCTGTGTCCTTCTTAGCAAGGTCATCTTCATACTTCTGTCTGTCTACATATCTGCCTTCCGACAGGTCTGTAAACTTCGCTTTACTTTCTTTAGCGATAGCCTCAAACTCCTCCAAGGTAAGAGACTTGTTCTCAGATGTGGCCTTGTCAAAGATTTCCTTTAGTAACATAGATTCTCCTTCCACATTCTTCAATCAGTTTAATTTATAAAGCCGCAGTCGCTTTCTGCGATGGAATGTACGGTTGTTTAAATGTCTCACCGCATCGACAGATTTATAATAAACTCATATCGAGATTATTACCCTTAACCCCGGACAGTCTTACGTACTGCCCGGGACAGTAGGAGGGTTATCAGTTGGCAAAACCAACATCATCACCCACATTCATTATAGAACATATTTTCGTGCCTGTAAATATTATTTGGCAGTATTTTGCTTACTTGCGGCAGTTTCTTCTGCCTTATTGAACGCTTTCTGCTGACTGTCAGGATTGTTATTATTGCCTGAGAAATCCTTACCCTGACCAACTTCACCGAGCTGTTGCTGTGCCATGATATTTGTTTCCATACTCTGCTTCTTCTCATCTTCAATCTTCTGCAATGCGGCTTTAGCCTGATTCTCAGTCTCACCAAAGAACCACATTCTTGTTTCAAGTTTTGAAGATATGCCGGCATTTATCATGGACATTCTCTGTTCAAGCTCTGCCTCAGTATCTACAATGATACTATCATCCCACTCAAATGAGATTTCATATTCGCCAGGAGGTGTTATATTGTAAAGACTACAATATACATCAGTTACATACACGGCGTCTCTTAAGGCGTCTTCCAATGCGCTCTGTATGTCTCTATTTGTAGCAAAACTTCTCTGCTTCTCAATCTTCAACTCAGTGGCAGTTTTTGCAGTGACATCACTCGCCTCAGATATTGTTCCTCTACTAAATCCTACAACATCCTCTATTCTTGTGAGTATGAGGTTAAGACCATGTGCTAAAGAGTCATCTCTAAGCTGAGGAGCGAATACATTGTAAGTTTCTTCTGAGTTAAGGTCTACTTTTCTGAACAAACGTTCTTGTTTTGTAGGCATGATTGTCTGATGCTGGTGATTCTGATATTCCTGTATTTTTAAAGCATCCCTATCGACATCAATAGCTAATTCACCACCTTCAAACTCCCAAAGCATCCTAGAATACTGCTCGTCTGCATCTCTGATAAGAGAGACTACTCGGCTGTAAGCAGATACTCCGAGAGGAGAGTATGGGTCGATTGTGTTAGCTTCGGGCATTTTAAAGTATGCAAACAGAGGTTTGTCTACATTCTTTATCGTAATCTCTTCTTTAAAATTAGCCCACTCAGGAACAGCATCTAAACTACAAGGCTCACCAAGATTGTCAGAAGGTTTAAGTGGTCCTCTTGTCACATTATATTTATTAGTATTAACAAAAGCATAATTTCTTACTGTTACAGTTCTTCCTTTTAGCAGGTGATGCTCTATTCTTGTGTAGACTTTATCATTGTCTACCTTTGTCTGTAAGAAAGCGGCCTCTGTAATCTTGCCATTGTTATCGAAAGAGAGAGGATAAAATCTATCTGCCTGAACAAAGTCATACTCTACTTCATACTTAGGTAATGGCTTCTCTGCTGACAGTCTGTCCTCTTCACCCTCTTTTTTCTTCTCGATTGTAGGTGTTCCTTCATCATACACTACAATGTAGGGCTTGATTACTAATCCTCCCTTTGCTATTCCATATTCAAGCTGTCTGCGAATATGCTTCTGTAGCTTCTTGTATGAGTTATTGAGGAACTCAGCTCTCTCAACAGGACCATCAGGCTCAGGCTCAGTAATCATCATAGATTCTCTGCCCATACTTACCTCACCGTTAGCATCAACAGAAGGTGGCTGATAATCAGGATTCTCTTTCTCAACATCTTTCATAGGTGGAGTAATCTCTGTTTCCATCTCCAATGTCGCCATTCTTGCTTTCTCACTAGCTATAAGTGCAGGTAATCCTAAAGAAACGACTCTTTCTGGCTCACCAGGTTTAGGTGATTTTAACCAAGGTGCTCGTCCCTCATACATCTCAGACCACAGTTGGATGTTGTTTATCATCTCACTAGAAACTGCGGGCTCAACTGAGAGAATTTTAGATATTACATCACGCCCAAGCATACGATTTACCGCTCCTTTCAATTTATCCCATAAGCTCATCTTAGTTCTCCTCTATAAATGACCTATCTTATATGTAGTATATCATTAAGCCGCAGTGTATTCAATCACTGACCTTTTCTGCTATAATATCTTTCCAGAGCATATCTGCAAGCGTCTATTGAGTGGTTGTTAGCGTCAGGATATCCACTAACAACTTCGTCCTCTTTGTCTCTTTCGTACTCATACTCTATAAACTCTTTGTAAGTCTCTGGACAGCGTTTAGGGTCAATGTAGATGTGATTTAATGACTGCAACCACTTCATTGAATACTGCACACTATCTGCTCCTTTCTTAGCAGGTCTAGCACCATATCCGCCATAACTCTTAATATCTGATATAGATTTAGGTTCAGCACTATCACAAGTCACAATCTCATCAGGCGTCATAAAAGGTCTACCACAATAAGTAAGCTCATTGTACAACCTATCGAACACCTGTCTGTTGGATTGCTTATTACATCTGTATTCCGCAAATATATAGATATTTCGACGGCTAATATCTACATGAACTTTGACAAACGCAAACGGGTCAGGGTACCAACCAAAGTCTATGCCTGAGTAGATACGGTCAAATGTCTCTATAAATGCGTCATTCATATATAGAGGCTCGACATTTTCAAAGACATTACCACCAGTACCAACTGGTATTCCAAGATACTCATGTTCATAAGCTCTGGGATTAGTCTCTTTTAAATCCTCTGCTTCATCTATAAACGCTTGACCTAACCA
>DFEN01000078.1 GCA_002368685.1 Lachnospiraceae bacterium UBA3801 | reverse complement strand
TAATTATCTACCTCCTACCCGATTTCCGTTTTATTTTGATACTCTGTTGTTTTTGTCAGATATATGGTATAATTTTGATACATGTTATTTATGCGGGGATAATAAGCCACGGAGGGGTTTTATATGGCAAAATGGATAATGGTTGTAGATGATGATACATCTAATCTTAAGATGGCGGGAAATATACTTAGTAAGAATAATATGAGAGTCACTGCGCTTAAATCGGGCAGGGCTCTTCTTGATTATATATCAGAAAAAGGTGCGCCAGATCTTATTCTTCTGGATATCAAAATGCCAGAAATGGATGGATTTGAAACATTAAGACGACTGAGGGATTATGAGAAGGAGCATGACCATCCGGAGACTCCTGTTATATTCCTGACAGCAGACGAGAATACAGGAAGTGAAACTAAGGGCTTCGAGATGGGAGTTTCTGACTATATCCGTAAGCCATTTAATCCAGAGGTTTTGCTTCGTCGTATTGACAATGTTATCTCAATGCAGACGGAGATGCAGAGTCTGAAAAGTGAAGCTACTACAGATAAGTTGACAGGGCTTCTGAATAAGGCAGCTACAAGTGCAGAGTTTTCGAAAATGTGCGCAAAGAGTACAGGCTGTCTAATGATGATAGATCTAGATTCCTTTAAGCTTGTAAACGATCTCTTCGGTCATGAGATGGGAGACAAGGTGCTTATAGCATTTGCGAATCTTATAAAAGAAACAGTTCCTCAAGGAAGCAAGGTGGGAAGACTAGGCGGAGATGAATTTGCTGCATTTTGCTTAGGAGTTCAGGAGGAGTCGGAAGTTGCCAATATCACAAAACAACTGAATGAGAAGCTTGTAAGTAAAGCGAAAGAACTTATGGGAGAGGATATGAAAATTCCTCTTGGTACCTCTATTGGAGCGATTGAAGTTCCAAAACATGGAAATGATTATACCTCACTTCTGAAGCTTGCAGACAAATGTCTTTACATAGTTAAGAAGAATGGTAAGCACGGATATTCCCTTTATTCCTCTGATCTTCTTAAGGATGAAGAAACAGATACAATAATGGATATTAAAAGTATATCCGATATACTTGGAGAGAGAAATATCACAAATGTAGCTCTTCAGCTTGACATGGAGGCATTTTCTCATGTGTTTAGATTTGCTACTAGATACTTTATTCGTAACAATATAAATTGTAGTAAGGTCCTCTTTACGCTCAGCAAGCCTGAGGATATGTCTTATGAAGATTATCAAGATGCTTGTGATGAATTCGGAAATCACATAAGAGAATCACTGAGAAAATCCGATATGCTGACACGAAGCAGATATAATCAGTATTTTGTTCTTCTTACTGATATTAGAGAGAAGTTTGTACCGGTCGTTGCAGAGGGGATAATAAAGACTTGGGATGAAAGTGATAATCCAAGCCTTGATATTGATTATGATTCAGAATATGTCAGAAATAATCCGGGAAATGGAATCGAAGATAATGAGGCGGAAATAGCTATTGTCGATGATGATGATGTAAATCTCGATGTAGCTAGTGGAGTTCTCATTCATAAAGGACTTACTGTTCATACATATAGCTCAGGTGAGGAATTCCTAAAGGAAATAAGCGTGGCTGAAAAGCTTCCGGATCTCCTACTTCTGGATATTAAGATGGAAGGTATGAGTGGTCTGGAAGTAATGGACAAGATGAAAGAAATGGGTAGTGATCTTGCTTCCATTCCTGTCATCCTACTTACAGGAGTAGAAAATGATGGTCTTGAAATAGAAGGTATGGAAAAGGGAGCGTTGGACTTCATATGGAAGCCTTTTGCACCAGAGCTTCTGAAGGCCAGAGTGAATCGTATACTTGAGCTCGTGACACTTAGGAAGAAATATCATAAGCCAGTCAAAAATGACAGAACTTAAATAACGGGGGACTTAATGGGGGCAAATAGAGAAAAAAATGATATGTTCAGAACTGGTAATCTAGTTCTGCTTTTGGGCTATACCATTTTCGCAATAATGCATGTGGTTATCACATTTCTCCTTGGATGGGATAAATGGGTACTTTTTGTGATAGGTGCATTTGTTGGTATATGCTGGGGTATACATATTAAATCAATATTTACCAGTAATCAGAGATTATGGGTTATCGCATTCATCATGATGATTAATTATTTCATCTATGGGGTACATCTTACGAGCACCTATGATCTTGCTATTGTGATGGCTGCTATCATGATGCTTTTTATCATGACGGGGGTTAAGCCTCTGATTACTCTGTGTCAGATAACCTACTACATATCTATGACATATGATCTTGTAAAATATGCTATGGATGGAGGTAAGTTCGACATCCTTTTAATGTGCAGAATAATTATGCATTATTCTGTAATCACTATGCTTGCATATTTCCTTAAAACTATTATCAATAAATGGGAAGAGGTTGAGGCTGCATCTCAGGTTGAGATTGATAAGCTGACCGAATCCACCAACCGCCTAAATGATTTCCTGGCAAATGTATCTCATGAAATTAGAACTCCTGTAAATGCCATTATCGGTCTTACTGGCATTTGCATAGATAAAGAAAAAGATGAAGATAATAAAAAGAATCTAGAAGCTGTTCGACAGGCGGGAAGAAGAGTCTCAGAACAGATTGGAGATATCCTGGATTTCTCTGAGATAGATAGAGGTAATATAGTTAGCAATCTAGAGGACTATATGCTATCCTCCGCGATGAATGATTTGATGAATGATATACGCGATATGAAGAAGGAGGGAGTAGAGCTTGTAATAGATATAGATCCTACTATACCTGCAGTAATGAATACTGATGTTACGAAGCTCAAGAAGATAATCAAGGCTCTTGTATCAAATGGAATTAAGTACACCACTGAGGGAGGTGTGTACCTAAAGCTTCATTCAGAGAGGCAAGACTATGGAGTCAATCTCTGTATTGAGGTTTCTGATACTGGTATCGGTATGACTGAAGAAGAGTTGGAGAAGGTATATGAGAGATTCTATCAGACAGATTCTGGTAGGACGCGTACCGGAAGTGGTCTTGGACTTGGTCTATCTATCGTATCAGGCTTCGTTTCTCTTCTAGGTGGTTTTATGACTATCACTAGTAAGAAAGATGAGGGTACAACAGTTAGAGTCAGCCTTCCACAGAAGGTGGTTGAATATGAACCTTGCGCTTCTATAAATGAAGCAAAAAATGTTAAAGTTGGATCTTATCTCGGCACATATGGTTTCAAGAACCCTATGGTTAGAGAATTCTTCATACATCAGTCTGTTACTATGAGTGGTGGTCTTGGTTTAGAGGTTCATAGAGTTGAGAATATCGAGAATCTGAAGAAGATAACTAAAACTATTGAGTTAACACACCTCCTTGTGGGAGAGGAAGAATACAAAAAAGATCAGGGTACAATAAATGAGTTCGCGAAAAATGTTGTCGTGATGATACTATCAGATTCTGATATTGAAATTCCTGGTGGAACTAAGATTAGAGTGATAAAGAAGCCTTTCTATGTATTTCCATTTGTGGCGGCTCTAAATAGCAGTCTAGTGGAAAATGTTTCCGACCATTCAACTATTCGACTAAAAGGTGTTCATGCGCTTGTTGTGGATGATGAACCTATGAATCTGGTGGTTGCAAAGGGCATCTTAAAACAGTACGGAATGGAAGTCAGCACAGCTACCTCTGGAACGGAGTCTATAGAAATGTGCCGAGACCATGCGTATGACATTATTTTCATGGACCATATGATGGCAGGTATGGACGGCGTTGAGGCTATGAAGAAGATTCGAACTGACGTAAAAGGCCTTAATCATGATATTCCAATTGTTGCACTAACTGCAAATGCTATGAGCTCGGCTAAGCAGATGTTTATAGCTGAAGGCTTTGATGGCTTTGTAAGTAAACCAATTGAAATAGAAGAACTTGAGAGAACTATGAAGAGAGTTCTTCCAGCTGATCTTATTTCTTTTGAGTCTGAAGAGGGGCTGGATACTATAAATGAATCTACTGAAAAGAGTGAAACTGATAGTGCAGATGCTTCTGCTGAGATAGAAGAATCCTCAGATAGTATCAAGGATAAACTTGCTAGACTTGGAATAGATATAGAAACAGGTCTTATGTATTGCGGTGGAGATACAGATCTCTATGATGAACTAATTCTTCAATTTGCTGAGGAGGCCAGTGATAAACGTAAGAAGCTAAGAGCCTTCTATAATGATAAGGATATGAAGAATTACGAGATAATTATTCATGCTGCAAAGAGCACTTCCAAGATGATTGGAGCAGGAGAGCTTTCTGATGATGCTATGAAACTCGAACATGCGGCTCATGATTTTGATATGAATTATATAGATGAAAACCATTCAAGAGTTATTGATGATTATAAGAAGATAACAGACGGAATACTTGAGGCATATGGAAAGAATAAAGCTGACGAAGTCGAGCTTCCTGATTCAGATCCGGAAAGTGATGAAGTAATGGAATTTGAAGCTTCTGATAATGATGAGGTGTTTGAGTTTGCTGCATCTAGTGAAGATGAAGTGATGGAATTTGGTCCGGCAGATGATGATGAGGTTTTAGAATTTGAGCCAAAGACAGAGGAGTAGGATATATGTTTGAAAAGCTGAAAGGCTATCTTTTAAATGAAGAAATAACTATGAGAAAAAGAGGATTCGCATTCAACATGCTTGTTACGGATGGAATCCTTCTTGGCTCGCTTATTTCACGATTTATAATATGCGGAATGGTACTTAATACCTGGCTCTTCCTAGCTAGTTTTGTTTTTATTGTCTTAGTAGGTTTTATATCCTTCAAGCTAGATAAAGTCGATGTCGGAGCTAACATATTGTCGTTCTTTCTACTGTTTTCATTTTTCCCTATAATGTTTTTCACAGCAGGTGGAATCCTAGGAGATGCTCCGCTTTGGTTTTTGTTTAACATACTTTTTATATATAACATGATGAATAACAAAAATCTTAAGTGGATATTTGTTCTTTTTCAAGAAATGGTAGCCATTATTTGCTATCTTGTTTCCTATTATTATCCAAATGTAATTCTGTCCTTCAAAGGTCTTCAACCATACCTTATAGCTTTTGTAACCTTGATCCTTGTTAGTGGTGCTATAGCTATTATTATGAGAACTCAGATAGATTTCTTCGAGGCGCAGAATGCTATAACAGAAAAGCAGAAGCAGGAAATCGAGGGACTGGTTGCATCACAGAATAAGTTCTTCTCCAGCATGAGTCATGAGATTCGTACGCCTATCAATACAATCATCGGACTTAATGAAATGATCCTGCGCGAGGACATAAGTGATGAGATAACTGAGGATGCGGTTAATATTCGTGCGGCTGGTAAAATGCTCCTTAATACTATTAACGACATCCTTGATATGTCCAAGTTCCAGTCTGGGGATATGAAGATTCTCCTGGAAAACTATCATACCAGCAATATGCTGTCAGACCTGGTTGGAATGATATGGATACGTGCTCAGGAAAAGAATCTGGACTTTAGAATAAATGTTGCACCTGACATTCCGGAGGAGCTAAAAGGTGATGAGGTAAGAATCAAACAGGTTCTGATCAACCTCCTGAATAATGCAATCAAATATACAAAAGAAGGATCAGTCGTTCTATCTGTAGAGTGTGAGAAGCCAGGGGATGGAATGTGCAACATGATATACACGGTAGAAGATACCGGTATGGGAGTTAAGAAAGAAGATATACCATACCTATTTACTGCGTTTAAGAGAGTTGATGAGTCCAGCAATAAACATATAGAAGGTACGGGACTAGGACTATCTATAGTTAAACAGTTTGTTGATCTGATGGGTGGAAAGGTTTCCGTTAATAGCGTATATACAAAGGGTTCTACCTTTATAGTTGAGATTCCACAGAAGATGGTTTCTGACAAAGAGCTGGGTGAGTATAACTATGAGAAGAAGCATAAGCTTGCTCATAGGACAAATTATAAACAGAAGTTTGAAGCTCCGGAAGCAAAGATTTTGGTTGTAGATGATAATGAGTCTAATCTTATGGTTGTTTCTAAGCTCCTGAGAGATACAAAGATTCAGATAGATACTGTAAAGAGTGGAGCGGAAGCTCTGAAGAAGACTCTTGATGTAAAATACAATCTTATCTTTATGGATCATTTGATGCCGGAGATGGATGGTATAGAATGTTTCCATGCCATAAGAGAACAGTCTGGTGGTATGAATAAGGAAACAAATATTGTTATCCTTACAGCAAATGCCGGAGAAGAAAATAGAGCTCTATATGCATTAACTGGCTTTAATGGATATCTGGTTAAGCCTGTATCAGGAAATGACCTCGAGAACGAAGTGTTCAGACAGCTGCCTAGAGCGCTCGTTAAGATAATGGACAGCGAGGGTATCGAGGTTGAAGCAGATAGTACATGGATAAGTGATAGGCATAGGAAGAGAAGAATAGCTATCACAACAGAAAGTACTGCGGATCTTCCACAGGTATTACTGGATAAGTACAATATCACAGTTCTTAATCATAAGGTTAAAACGATTGAAGGAACCTTCCGAGAAGGAACTGAGATTGATACTGCCGGTCTTCTCAAATATATGGAGGATGAGGAAAATGTAGCTTCTCCAGTTCCTCCAAGTGTAGAAGACTACGAGACCTTCTTTGCAGAGCAGCTCGTAAATGCAAATAACATCATTCATATATCAGTGTCTGCACAAATTGAAGGTACATCCTATATGATATCCGTAGAAGCTGCCAACTCTTTTGAAAATGTTACTGTTTTTGATAGTAAATTCCTATCCTGCGGTCAGGGACTGATGGCTATTTTTGCAAGTCGTATGGCTGAGGCGGGTATGCCGGTCGATGAAATCATTACAAGACTAAATACTCTAAATGGAAGAATAAGAGCAAGTTTTATGATAGACAACATGGATTATATGGTTCGTGCTAAGCAGGCTAGTGAAGGAAGAGCAAATATAATGAAGGCTCTGATGCTGAGACCGGTTACATTTATGAAGGAAGGTAAAATCTCTACAGTTGGTTTTGCCTTCGGAACTAAGGAAAGAGCATGGAGGCTTTATATAGATAAATGCTTAAAGGGGGTTAAAGTAGAAAATACTGCTATTTTCATAAACTACGTAGGGCTTAGCAAAAAAGAACTTGATTGGATCAAAGATGAGATAGAGAAGAGGGTTAAGTTTGAAAGAGTTTACTTCCAGCAAAGCTGCCCTGTGGTTGCTATAAGCTGTGGGCCGGGGGCTTTCGGACTATCCTTTGTAACGAAGTAAAATGGGCTCTAAAAAATACTTCACAAAATTATCAAAGAAAATTATAAAAAAAATGACAAATTTGATATTGACTTTGATATTTCAAAGTAGTATTATAAACAAGCTGTCGCATGAGGGACATAATTAAGAGACAAGCAATGCGATGGTTTTTGTTTGCTCATCTAGTGAGCAAACAAAGCGATCTTTAACAACAGAATAATGATGACA
>DFEN01000167.1 GCA_002368685.1 Lachnospiraceae bacterium UBA3801 | reverse complement strand
CATTTATCTGCATCGAGCCATGGTACGGAAGAGCTGACAAGGAGAGCTTTGAGGGCGATATAACAGCTAGAGAATATAACAATTCACTGGCTCCAGGCGAGACATTTACAGCTGAATTCTTCATTGAAATCGAAAACTAAAGGGGGTTTGTTTTACATAACTCCAGAATACGTTTTACATAATGCAAAATGTGACAAAAATATTACAAAAATCCCAATATACCCTTGACTTTTAGTACAGAAAACGTATAATTTAATAGAGCGTTTTAGTTCGATATCAGGGGGCTAGAATAGCAAAATTATAAGTTATATTTTAGGAGGATTTCTAACATGAACAAGACAGAGCTTGTAGCAGCAATTGCTGAGAAGACAGATCTTTCAAAGGCTGATTCAGAGAGAGCACTTAAGGCTTTCATCGAGACAGTTGAGAAGGCGCTTAAGAAGGGAGATAAGGTTCAGCTTGTTGGATTCGGTACTTTCGAAGTTAAGAAGACAGCTGCTAGAACAGGACATAACCCAAGAACAGGTGAGAAGCTTAAGATTAAGGCTTCAAAGACACCTAAGTTCAAGGCTGGTAAGGCATTCAAGGATGCTCTTAACTAATTAGTCATAATGTATATAATGTGACTGCCACGACTAGTTCGTGGCAGTTTCGTTTTTACAGAGAATTATGACGGCTTGTAAAGAGAAATATCAGAGGAAAAGGAAAGAATAGTGAGATTAGATAAATATTTGAAGGTGTCACGTCTGATAAAGAGACGTACAGTTGCCAATGAAGCTTGCGATGCAGGCAGAGTGTCAGTAAATGGTAAGGTTGCCAGAGCCTCCTATGATGTTAAGGCAGGCGACGAGATCGAGATTACATTTGGAAATAAGAACGTAAAGGCTAGGGTTCTTAAGGTTGCAGAGACCGTGAAGAAGGACGAAGCAGCCGATATGTTTGAATTAATATAGCATTTCCTACTTTTTTTAAGAAAACACTTGCACATTATGTTAACATAATTTATACTATAAAAGTGGTTTTATATCTCGGAGAGGATAATGGGATGCAAGAAGTAAGGGTTAGACAATCGAATAGACAATCTAACGTTGGCCTGATTCTAGTTTTCTTGGTTGTAATTACTATAATAATAGCCAGCAGTGTAAGAAGTATATCGCTTCATCAGAAAAGCAAGGAATTATCTGTTACACAGGCTCAGCTAGAGCAACAGCTAGAGGATGCAACCAACAAGTCAGCGGAACTCGAGGAACGCGAGAAGTACATGAAGACTAAGAAGTATATCGAGGACGAAGCGAAGAACAAGCTAGGACTTGTAAATAACGACGAGATACTTATAAAGCCAAAAGAAAAGGATGATTAGTGTAGCAGTTGATGGAGATATCTATTAGCTGCTACTATTATTTTATGGCTTTGTTTAGAAAGATAAGAAAATAGAGTGGTTAAGTTCGAGAGACAGATAATAGAATATGTTCGTGAGAATTCGATGCTCCGTCCTGGAAATGCCGTAGTGGTTGGCGTATCAGGTGGGGCTGATTCTGTTGCGCTCCTCCGTGTGCTTGTTAGTATAAGGGATAACTGCCTGGACTATCAGGATCTCGTGATTAAGGGCGTTCATATCAATCATATGATAAGAGGCGCTGAAGCTGATAGAGATGAGAACTTCGTTAGAGACCTTTGTGAGAAGCTACGTGTAGATTTCAAGGTCTATAAAAAGGATATTCCGCAAATGGCATCAGAACTTCATTTAACGGAGGAAGAAGCGGGCAGGATATATAGATATCAGTGCTTTGAAGAAGAGGCTACTGCTATTTTGCAAGCAGAGGCAGAAGTAGGTTCAGGAGAGCGTTCTGAAGAAAAGCTAGACAGTGAAAAAGTAAGAATAGCCGTGGCTCACAATAAGGATGACCTTGCTGAAACAGTTCTCTATAATTTGGTGCGAGGCAGCTCTTTACTAGGACTTGCTGGTATAAAGCCAGTTCGTGGCCGCATCATTCGTCCTCTACTTATGACCTCGAGAAATGAGATAGAGGAATATCTTAAGGAAATAGGTCAGGAGTTTATCACAGACTCTACGAACCTCGAAACAGAATATGCTAGAAATAAGATCAGGCTTTCTATCCTTCCAGCACTTAAGGAGATAAATGAGGGAGCATCGGAGCATCTGGTTAATATTGCAATGGATGCAACTAGGCTAGGGGACGATGTCAGGAAAGAAGTTGAGACAGAATATAAGAAACTGAATTTGGATGAGGGAGATAGCGAGAACGAAAAAGAAGTAAGTATAGATATAGAAGGTATGAAAGCCCTTAGTTCACTTGCTCAGGGAGAGCTTGTGCTCACCGCGATGGAAAAGGTGTGCGGAAGACGTAAGGATATAACCCGGGAGCATTTGCAGCAGACCATTTCTCTTGGGGATATGGAGTCGGGTAAGAGCGTGAATCTTCCGTATGGAATGATCGCTGAGCGTGTATATGGCAGGATAATTATTCGTAAGAATAGTGAGGACTTAGATGAAGAAATGGCCGTGATAGGTCGCCTTGAGACAGAAAGTTTTGATTACGACGAGAGCATTTCCATATCTAAAAAAGAATATACTAAAATGATTGATTATGATAAAATAAACAGTGCGCTGTGTCTGCGACTGCCTCAGCCGGAGGACTACATAGTGATCAGTGCTGAGGGCGGAACGAAGAAGCTGAGCCGATTTTTTACAAGCGAAAAAGTCGAGAGAAGCAGGAGAGGAAGCGTTCCTGTAGTTGCGGATGGCAACGAGATAGTCTGGATTGTAGGTTTCAGACTAAGCGAGAGATATAAAGTGACTAGCGAGACAAGGCGCGTGATGCGTATCGACTACGTCGCAGAAGGTATAAAGGAGAACTAAGTTGGAAAATAAGAAAAAGGTAGGTCCAGGTGGACTGCTGCTTGTATATTTTATAGTTCTGGTAGTATTTGTTGGAATCTATGTAATGATGTATAAACCAGCAAATGTAGATGAGAGATATACAGATGCAAGTCTAGAAGAAGATGTTAAACAGGGACGTGTTGAATCGGTTGAGATATACCAGAATGCAGAGGTTCCTACAGGAACAGTCGATGTTGAACTGAAGGAAGGTCGCGTAAAGTACTATACTCCGGATGTTTCTGATACGCTGAAGATAGTTAAAGGTAAGGAAATAGTATATTCCCTTCATGATGTTGATAGACCAGGCCTTATAGAGAGGCTTGCACCATACATTTACATTACAGTACTCTTTGCTGTATTTATAATGATAATGTCTGCTAGAGTTTCAGCAGGCGGAGTTGGTGGAAGTGGCGGACTGGCCAACTTCGGAAAGAGTAGAGCTAAGCTCGATAAGAAGACAGGTATATCCTTTGCGGATGTTGCAGGACTTGAGGAAGAGAAGGAAGAACTGTCAGAGGTTGTTGACTTCCTTAAGGATCCGGCTAAATATACAGAAATTGGCGCACGTATACCTAAGGGTATCATTCTCGAGGGCCCTCCAGGAACTGGTAAAACTCTTCTGGCAAAGGCGGTATCAGGCGAAGCAGATGTTCCATTCTTCTCGATATCAGGTTCTGATTTCGTAGAAATGTTCGTTGGTGTTGGTGCAGCCAGAGTTAGGGACCTTTTCTCAGAGGCCAAGGCGAATAGCCCTTGTATAGTATTTATCGATGAGATTGATGCGGTTGCAAGACATAGAGGATCAGGTCTTGGTGGTGGACATGACGAGAGAGAGCAGACACTTAACCAGCTGCTCGTTGAGATGGACGGTTTTGCTGAGAACGAAGGTATAATCGTTATGGCGGCCACAAACCGTGTAGATATACTGGATAATGCTATTCTTAGACCGGGTAGATTCGATAGACGAGTTATGGTTGGACGCCCTGATGTAAAGGGTAGAGAAGAGATACTCAAGGTTCATGTCAAGAATAAGCCTCTGGGCGATGACGTAAATCTTGAAGAGATAGCTAGAACAACAGCAGGTTTCTCGGGTGCAGATCTAGAGAACCTGATGAATGAAGCGGCCATAAAGGCGGCTAGAGATGAGAGAAAATATATCACCAAGAAGGATGTTGACGATGCCTTTGTTAAGATAGGAATCGGAACTGAGAAGAAGTCCAAGGTTGTATCTGAAAGAGACCGCAAGATTGCGGCTTATCACGAGTCGGGACATGCGATACTGTTCCACTTGCTCAGCGAGATGGAGTCCGTGTATACCATTTCCATTATTCCAAATGGCTCTGGTGCGGGCGGATATACTATGCCACTACCTGAGAAGGACGAAATGTTCTGGACTAAGAATAAGATGCTTCAGAATATCCAGGTTTCAATGGGTGGAAGAATAGCTGAGGCCCTTATCTTTGACGATATCACAACAGGTGCATCGCAGGATATCAAGCAGGCTTCTTCCGTTGCTAGAAGTATGGTTCTAAAATACGGCTTCTCAGAGGAACTCGGCTTTATCAATTACGAAGCTGGCGAGGGCGAGGAGGTCTTTATCGGTAAGGAGATAGGACACCAGAGACCTTACAGCGAGGAAGTTGGTGCGAAGATCGATGCTGAGGTTAAGAAGATTATAGATCAGTGCTACAGCGAGGCGGAGAGAATTCTCAAAGAGAATATTGAAATCTTGCACAAATCTGCAGAACTTCTTCTTGAAAAAGAAAAGGTTACTGGAGCTGAGTTTGAGGCATTATTTGGATAAAATATACAATCGCTGGGAACTTAAATCGCTAAAATACACAAAATGTGCTTCTTCTACGAGGGCGGATGGTAAATATATACAAAAAAGAAAATATTTAAATCTATTTTTTGTGAACACTTTTTACATTGCATGAGTATAATAATACTTGTAACCCCCCAATACATTATATAGTTTTTTGCTACACCCCATAAGTAACAAAATACCTTCTCCAAAAGAGCGTGTCTACCCCGACACGCTCTTTTACTTTCCCAGTGTTTATGCGGGTTCCCAGACTTTTCACCATTTTTATCCCATTTTTAATTTAGTTTACATAATACCAAAATTTGAGTAATTTGTACCAATTTTGTACCAAAATGCGATCTCAAAGATCCTTGAAAAATATGTTTGTACCAATTTGTACCAAAAAATTGACGGCTTATCCGCTTTATTTCCTCGATTTATAAGAATTTATTTATCGTCTTATTTCGTCTTTCAGGTGAGATAAGGTGATTAATTTTAGATATTTGTTGTTTATTAGATGACATAGATTTTGTTTTATACAATGTGTAACAAAAAATCTATGAATTGTGCCTGTCTTTTATGATGGGCTTTTTTTTTCTCATAGTTATGTTTAATGTTCAATATAAAAAATATAGTGGTCATATAATCTTAATATATATAGGTGAGGTGGTTGAGTGGACTTTTCAAATTATATTAATTCAGTTGATATACGGGATTATCACAGGAAAATAGGTTATGAATATAATTCTATAGAAGCGGCTTGGATTGTATGGGAGTGTAGATCTATAACATTATCTGAAAAATACAATGCCTGGAAGTGGATTATAAATAATATGCCGGATCAGATTATTGAGACAGGTAATAATAAGAATCCCTTTAATGGTGAATCTTTTCATAAGATATTAAATAAATATATAGATATGCAGAATGAATTTATAGATGATTTTATCAGAGATGGCGAAGGGTGCTTCTATACTTATTCAGTTATCAGTAAGTCTTTGGAAGCATATGCTGAATTTGAACGACACACCTTTTTTTCTAGATGGTTGGAATGTGTAGATGCAATAAGAAATGAAGAATTGTCAGAATATACAAAGTTAGCAACAGTATACAGAATGAAGCCAAATGCAAAAGAAAAATTCTTGTTAAAAGGTTTCATTGAAATTAATCTAGAAGGACAGATAATGGATTTAAATATCTACTTTGATGATGACAGAGTGGATAAATATATAGATTTACAGTATTTATTTGAATCATTATGGTTAGAGTTTCCTACGCCATTTAAAAAGGGGGATATTTTGTATATTAAGGAGATATTTGAACATAACAATCCGTTCGTGATGACAGATTTGAAAATAAGAGGAGATTATTCAGATATGTCTATCTGTGGATATGAGATGTTAGATTCAAAGAGTTATTCACTGGTTGAAGATTATAAGACATCTCGATTTATGGGGATACAATATAACGAGTGGTGGAATTATATGAATGCAGAATATTACAAAAATGAATTAACGGGAATAAATCGATGTCTCATCCCTGTTAGTAACTGTCTTAAAGGAGAATATGATGATGATTTAGAATTATTACTTACATCTTATCATCGAATAATAATGGAAGAAATATATAAAGCTACAAAACCAATTAATATTTTGGATGAATACCTAAAACGAGCAGGTATTGAACCTGATAGTAAAAATGAGAAGGAAAGTGTATGAAACTTATATTTTTAGATATAGATGGCGTTCTAAATAATGAGAATTCCAAATCATGTGCACCAAGTGGATGTACTGGGATTGATGATAAACTCACAAATAAATTAACGCATATTATAGAAGCGACAGATGCGAAGATTGTTTTAACAAGTGATTGGAAGATTGGATGGGAAAGCTTTGATATTTATTGCTCCGAAGATGCAAAATACTTAAATCGCAAATTAAAAAAGTATGGACTATATATCAGTGCTAAAACATATGATGATCATGTGGATGATAGATTTTTTGAAGACAGGGGTAAAGGAATACATAGGTTTCTTGAAAAAGTTCAGAATGTCGATTCTTATGTTGTTATCGATGATCATACATTTACGGATTTTGATGAAGAGATTATGGAGCATTTGGTGCTTACTGATTACAGGAATGGTCTTACAGATTCTGATGTTGAGAAGGCGATTGAATTATTAAATAAAACTGACAACAATTTGGATTAAAAAAGATTGGAGGGGTGGACGATGTTTGAAATAGTTGGTAAAAAATGCACTGCTATATGCTATGCAAAAGTATATGAGGAAGAGGCGATAGAACAGATCCGTCGTATGTGTGACTATGAATTTACTGAAGGTTCTAAGGTACGCATTATGCCAGATGTTCATTTTGGAAAAGGTTGTACTATTGGAACAACAATGACTATAACAGACAAAGTAGTTCCCAATATCGTGGGCGTAGATATTGGCTGTGGAATGTATACAGTAAATTTAGGAAAAGCATCGATAGATTTTAATGAGTTCGATAAGGCGGCACATTTTATTCCATCTGGAAGAAATGTTTGGGATGGAAAAAAGGAAAAATTTAATCTTGCAGAGTTGAAATGCTACAGAGAGCTAAAGGAATCAAAGAGGATTGAAAGATCTCTTGGAACTTTAGGTGGTGGTAATCATTTTATAGAAATAGATAAAGCTGCTGATGGAACCAACTATTTGGTCATTCATTCTGGCTCAAGAAACCTGGGTAAACAGGTTGCAGAACTGT
>DFEN01000001.1 GCA_002368685.1 Lachnospiraceae bacterium UBA3801 | reverse complement strand
GAGAGTTTGTCAGTCTTTTCATTACTGATGATTCACTTTCTAGAACTGGATATACCAAGAAAAGAGTAGTGGAGGAACTCCTCAAATCAGATTATATTTATAGAGCACTATACCTCATGATTGAAACAGAGGATAAGGACATGTTTATGGCATGGAATATAATCTTTAGTAATGGAGAGGTGGATGTAGATATAGTAATAGATGACGAGACGGGCAAGCTACTTGCACTGAATATCTATGATAATAGCTATTTCAATACCGTCGATAGATTTAACAATGGAAAAGTAAGTGACATTTATGATATAATAGGAAGCCTGATTTATGACAGGAATTTCGAATATAGAATTGCGACTTATTATGATATGGAAGTCGTCGGCGGACTTGAGTATGCAGCAGACGAATTAAATGTATCTAAGGCCGTTCAGCTAGGAGCTAAGAATGGCGAAAATGACACGGGTGAAATAATAGTACCATATTCGATTCATGTTAATGATGAAGGAACCAGCGTATTCTCCTATAATTATTTCTTTGATGAACCACTTGAAATGAGGGAAATGATTTCGGATGAAGATGATTAGTATAAAAGGTATAGATATTAAGTAAGGAACAAGTTTTAAATGACGGAGCGAAAGAGACAAATCATACTGGGAAGAAGAAAGATGCTTTTTCTCCTTTCCGGTATGTTCTTATGTATGACGCTGCTTGCTATTGTTAGCATTACAAACGCAAAAGAGAACGAGAAGAAAGAAAAGGTAGAGACTAAAAATGTAGTAGTAGATGAGGCTACTCCTACCGAAGCTATACTTGCTAATTCTCACACTATTACTCAGGCGGATGCAATCAGCATAATAAATGAATTTGCAGATGCAAATGGAATAGATAGAACAGAGTATTCCGCTGAACTCATCAAGCTTCTTTCCAGACATACTGAGGCTAAGGATTTTGTGCTGAATTACCCAATTTATAAGGACTCTAAAAATGCTGCTATCTCCATTGATGAGGAGTATAGAAATGGTGTTCCTCATTTTTATCAATGGGATGAGAGATGGGGATACAAAACCTATGGCTCAGGTCCAATTGGTTTAACAGGTTGTGGACCTACATCGCTATCGATGGTTGCGATGTATCTTCTGAAAAAACCATCACTTACACCTGCATATATGGCAGACTATGCTACTAAGAATGGCTACTGTTCAGTAGGAAATGGAACTAGCTGGAACTTCATGACAGAGGGAGCGGAGGGACTTGGACTTATCTCTGAAGAGCTGATGCCAAATGAATCTGTTATGGCTGAGAAGCTGAGAGAGGGGAAGCCTATCATATGTGTTATGGGACCTGGTCAGTTCAGCGATACAGGACATTATCTAGTGTTTACTGACTATGTTGGTGGAGACTATTCAGAGGGAAGACTCTCTGGTGGATATTTTGTGATGAATGATCCGAACTGTGTAGAGAATTCAGAGAAGCAATGGAAATACTTCGAGTTCGAAGCAGAGATAAATAACGTATGGTGCTTCTCCGAGAGGTAGATAAGTATTTGAGAAAGATTTAAGTTTCAGAGATTCCTGGAGGGGACATGGATAAGAAGAAAATATACCTAATGGCGGCAGCGATGATGATAGTTATGATAGCTATCGTAATTGTGATCCTTAGGGGTGGTAATGATGAAGAATTCACCGCCAATCAGATTCAGATAGAAACAACTTCAACCGAAGCTAATACTGAAGAGAAAACCGAAGCTAAGGATGAAACTTCATCTGACGAAAATGTAGATGAAGATAAAACAGATACTAAAGTCGAAGATAAAACAGAAGTTGAAGAACAAGACGAAAAAGATTCTTTAGAAAAACCTGACGAATTAAACGAGGATACTGAGTATACATTCCGAAATGAAAACCGTCTCGAGGATCACTATGAGAAGCATGGTAAGGAAATGGGCTTCAAGGATGCAGAGAGCTACGAGGAAGCGGCATCTGAAGTAGTCAACAATCCGGAGGCGCTTCATAAGACTGAGAAGGAAGACGGTGACGACGTTTATTACCTCAAGGATACAAATGAATTTGTAGTAGTATCCGGTGATGGTTATATAAGAACCTACTTCAATCCGAATGACGGAATTAATTATTACAATAGACAGTAATGATTTAAAGAATAACATTAATTAATACTAAAGATTAACTCTAACAATTGACACTAACAAATGACACATAATATGAGACATATATAAGTAATAAAACAGGAGCATAAAAAATGGACATTACAAAGAAAATCAGCGAGGAACTAGAGGTTAAGAAGGAACAGGTGCAGGCAGCAGTTGAACTACTAGATGAGGGATGTACAGTTCCTTTTATTGCGAGATACAGAAAGGAAAAGACAGGTGCTCTGAATGATGAGCAGCTTCGTAAGCTCTATGAGAGACTTACATACCTTCGCAATCTGGAAGAGAAGAAGCAGACAGTTATTACTTCTATCGAAGAGCAGGAGAAGATGACTCCTGAACTTATTAAGGAGATAGAGGCGTGCGAAACTATGGTTGCACTTGAAGATCTGTATAGACCATACAGACCTAAGAGAAGAACAAGAGCAACTATCGCTAAGGAGGCTGGACTAGAGCCACTAGCTGAACTGATTATTCAGCAGAAGGAAGAAGGAGACATCGAAAAAGTTGTCTCATCTTATGTAAACCCAGAGAAAGGTATCGAAACTATAGATGCAGCTATTCAGGGAGCGGCTGACATTATCGCAGAGCAGATAAGTGATACAGCTGACTATCGTACATGGATCAGAGAGAAGACTGTTGAGTCAGGAACTCTGAAGTCGGTTGCAAAGGACCCTGAAGCAAAGTCTGTATATGAAAACTATTATGAATTCCAGGAGCCGGTTTCAAAGCTCACTGGATATAGAATACTTGCCATAAATCGAGGTGAGAAGGAGAAGTTCCTTACTGTCAAGATCGAGGCTCCAGTATATGATATCGTTAATTACCTTGAGAGGCAGAACATTTCCTCTAAGCTTCTTCCAAAGACAAAGTCTGAAACTGATAGAGAAGAGAGAAAGAATAAGAATAGAAATAGGAATCTGAATGTCAGTGGAATAAATGGTCTCGAAGAAATAGCTGCCATGTTTGAAAAGAAGGAGCCTGTTAGACCTAGCAAGAAGGTTGTAGTTCCTATGGCAGATGCATATCTGATAGCAGATGGAAAGCCTGGCGAGACAGATATCCCTTGGACATCTCAGGTAGTTGCAAATGCAATAATTGATGCGTATGACAGACTTATTGCTCCGGCAATCGAAAGAGAGATTAGAAATGACCTTACAGAGAAGGCTGAGGATGGAGCTATTGAAGTATTCGGAAAGAACCTGACACAGCTTCTTATGCAGCCACCAATCGCTGGACAGACAGTTCTTGGCTGGGATCCTGCTTTTAGAACAGGTTGTAAGCTTGCAGTTGTTGATGCAACAGGAAAGGTGCTTGATACAGCAGTTATCTATCCAACAGCACCAACAAATGAGAAGAAGATAGCAGACGCAAAGGCTACACTTAAGAAGTTCATCAAGAAGTATGGAATAACACTTATATCCTGTGGTAACGGAACAGCTTCAAGAGAGTCAGAACAGATAATAGTGGAGCTCCTTCACGAGATTCCAGAGAAGGTTAGCTATGTGATCACAAATGAAGCAGGTGCTTCAGTATATAGTGCCAGCGCTCTCGCAACAGAAGAGTTCCCAGAGTTCGATGTTGGACAGCGTTCAGCAGCATCTATTGCGCGCCGTGTTCAGGACCCACTTGCAGAGCTTGTTAAGATTGATCCTAAGTCTATAGGTGTTGGAC
>DFEN01000112.1 GCA_002368685.1 Lachnospiraceae bacterium UBA3801 | reverse complement strand
GTAGAAGCGCCTGTTGAAGACTGGGAGTAAACCAATGCGTTTAGTTGTAGCAGTTATCTTGCTTACAATTATATATTTGATCCAGAAGTTTCTCTTTATGAGATATTGGAGTAAGGGTCTCGACACAGAGGTGAGCTTTAGTCGGGATTATATTGAGTGCGGGGAGAGCGCAGAACTTATAGAAGTTGTTTCTAATGATAAGTTTTTGCCTCTGCCTGTTTTTCATTTGAAGTTTTCGGTGGATAAGAGTCTCAAGTTTTTAGATAAGACAAATTCAAATGTCACTGACCTCTATCATAAGAACGAGCTTTTCTCTATCCTAGGTCACCAGAGAATTACCCGGAGACTGGCATTTACCGGTACTTCTCGCGGAGTGGTGGGAGTAAATAATGCTAGCATCCTAGTGAGAGATTTTTTTATGCTGCAGAGTTATGCCTGCAAAATGCACCACTCAGACGTTATTTATGTATTTCCGAAAAAGCTAAATTCTGACAGATTCAAGGTTTTCTTCAGAGGTATAATGGGAGAGATTGAATCTAAGAGAAGTATAGTCGAAGATAACCTGTCCTTTAGGGGCGTCAGGCAGTATCAGTCCTTTGATCCCTATAGAAGTATAAATTGGAAGCAGAGTGCCAAAGCCAGAGAACTGATGGTTAATATGTATGGTTATACTACAGATAGTCGTGTCAAGATAATGCTGAACCTTGATAATGATTACATGATAGAAACCAACAAGCTGCTGGAGGAGGCTATATCTCTTGCTAGCAGTATAGCCCGTGATCTTCTCGCCGATGGTATAATTGTTTCTGTTATCACAAATGGAACTGATAGAAATGGAAATGTTCTACCAGCCGTTGAAGAAGGTGCGGAGAAGAGACATGGAGTAACTATAGATAGAATGTTGTCAGAAATAGCTGGCTCTGAAGGAAAGGATAGATTCCTGGATTATTTAAGGAAGGAAGCCTTAAGTCCAAGGGATAATACCTTATATTTAGTTATTAGTCCATATGCTAGACAGGATCTCATAAGTGTTTTGGACAGTATCGATAGTGCTGGTTCTTCGGTCAGACTTATTGTTCCTTGCTATGATGAGTATCCATTCATATCGGACCGACCATATGCTGAAGAATGGGAGGTGCCGATAAATGTATAAATGGACAAGTGTACTTAGAAGAGTTCTTAGGCTCCTTTATCAATTCTGTATATTAGTTTTATTACTAAACTTAGTATTTGGACTATTTAGACAGCCTATTATTAGTCCAAGTATCATGCTTTATGTATTCGGTATGCTTTGCATATCTTATATAGCTAGAGAGCGCATGTCTCGTGGTATATCCTTGCTGCTTATTCACGTTATAATGGGGGCGGCTACATTTTTTCTGATATCGGATATATATTTCAAATGGGTTATTATTGTTGTTATTGCTGAGTTCTTTTTTGATGGACTATATTATCTACATTCGAACTATACGCTTAAGAGGATTTCGGATATACCATGGATGAGTGTTGCACTGGGAATAGCAGTTACCGCGCTGGGAATTCATTTTCATTCCCCAGAACACACCCGGCTAGGCTACATACTCCCTATCATTACTATAATTATTTTCCTTATTTCTCTATATATTGAGGGGCTTGAAAACTATATAGCTAAGTCTAAGACAGTGTCAGGAGCACCGCTTAGTCAGATAATATCTGTTAATACACTAATTATTATCGGAATCATATTTATTATATTTATGACTATAACACTAGGCTATCTACTGCATTTCGAGGTAGCTCTTGAAGAGTTCCTAAGATCGATTTTATTAATTATTAAATTGATATTTGTCGTACTTCTTGCTATCCTTGGTTTTATATTTAGCCTACTAACAGGAGGACGAATAGGTGGCACCCCAATGGATGGCTTCGAAGAAATAGAGGGTGAGCCCGGACTTCTGGCAAATATTATTAACTTTATACTTGTTGCCGGATTTATAATAGTAGTGGTATTTTTTACTGTAAAATTCTTGATGTTTGTGATCAAGTTCATTATCTCGAAACAGGATAGAAGATACGAGCTGCTGGAGGATATATCGTATAAGAAGAAAAATGCTGTTGTCCGCGAGCGTATAGTGAAAGAGGACAGGCTGCGAGGAAGCTCTCCGGCCATGAAGGTTAGAAGGATATATAAGAAGAGAGTCCGGTCCTATAAGGACATTTTCAGGCCTGAAAGGTCGGATACCACCGGTGATATAAAGAAAATCCTGGATAAGCAGGAGACTCCACCGGCTGCTGAGCTTACATCCGTTTATGATGCTGTTAGATACGGGGACTATGTTCCGGATGGAGAAACAATCAGTAAATTAAGTAGGATGTAGATATTTCGGAGGTTAGTTGCTATGAAAAGAGCTGATAAGAAGAAACTGAAAAAGATAAGGGGAAATGGTTTCGCTCTAACATTTATCACATTTATACTATTATTAGTAGTTACAATAATAGTCGTGAGGTATTATTCTGAAAGCTTCTATTTCTATGTAATTGATAACAAAATAGATAATGAGTATAGATCCATTAAAGCTCTGGCGGATATATATGAAAAGGGTAAGGATAATCCGGATATATATAAGCTGCTTGAGACCGAGGGACATAGCTTCATTATTACTGATGACAGTGGTAAGGTTCTGTATGAAAATGGGGAGAATACCTGCGGAGATACTCCAAATGAAGTTGTAGTAACAGGCTATGATAATCCTATAACGATTTATAAAGATGTAAAGAATAACTATTTCAAAATTGATTCGGATAAGAAACTGATTCTGAACAGACGTTCCTTTGATCGCCTGGTTCACAATCCTGATGGTGAAAATGGCGTAGTTGTTCATGAGATAGAAATAAGAGATGTTGATGATGAGCAGGATGTTATAGTTGTCAGCTCTGACAATCCTGAGCAGTTTGATCTTCCTATCTGGATACCAATAAATGTGAAAGATGGACAGGAGACATTTATCGGTCGGGCAACTATTAATGTAAATATGAGAGATCTTAATCTTCTGGTTAGAATAGTAATAGTTATTATAGGTCTTATTGGGCTTCTGCTCATAGTACTTATGATAAATTCTGTTCGTAATCTGGCTCGACACATCAGGATTACAAATCTATATTTTGAAGATGATGTTACAGGTGGCAAGAACTGGAAATGGTATCTGTACAAAGGTGAAAAGCTTCTATCCAAGGCAAGTAGCGCAAGACAAAAATTTGCTTCAATTAATCTGACCTTTGTTAATTATAGAAATTATTGCCTCTGCCACTCGATAAAAGAGGGCGAAAAGGTAATAAAGGATATTCATAAATGTATAGTTAACTCTTTAGAGCGAAAAGAGTTATGTGTGCATAAAACATCTTCTAGCTTTGCTTTACTTCTGAAATATGACGATGAAGATAAGCTGAAAATGCGACTTCATGAACTTATAAAGACTCTTACGGATCTAGATGAGAATCATACCTTCGCTTTCCAGTTGGGCGTTGATCCAATAGAAGTTCAGGAGGCAGCTAGTGGAAGAATAGTTAGAAGAAAGAATGTAGATCTTGATACTGAGTATAATAATGCTTGTACTGCTAAGGCAGAGCTGGAAGTGAGCACTGAGTCTGGCATTAAGTTCTTTGATAATAAGCTGGTTGAAAATAAGAAGTGGCTTGATACAGTACAAGAGGAACAGTGGCCAGCTCTTAGAAATGAAGAATTCGAGGTATATTATCAGCCGAAATATGATCCTTGTACAGATAGTTTACGGGGAGCTGAGGCTCTTATCAGGTGGCAGTCTCCTAAATATGGTTTTATAACTCCTGGTAGGTTTATACCTATTTTTGAAAAAAATGGATTTATTACTGAGATAGATCATTATATGATATCTCATGTTGCGAGGGACCAGAAGAGATGGCTGGATCAGGGATATAAATGTGTTCCTGTTTCTGTAAATGTGTCTAGAGCACATTTTGTAGAAGCGGATCTGGCGGAACAGATAAGAGATATGGTAGATGAGGCAGAATGCCCACATAATCTTATAGAGATTGAGCTTACTGAGAGCGCTTTCTTTGATGACAAGAATGCACTTATCGAAACCATCAATCGACTTAAGAATTATGGATTCAAGGTTTCAATGGATGATTTTGGAGCGGGATATTCGTCCCTCAATTCTCTTAAGGACCTACCTCTGGATGTTCTGAAGCTTGATGCTGAGTTCTTTAGATGTGAGGCTGATGATGAACGTGGTAGAAAAGTTATAAGAGAAGCTATCAAGCTGGCACAGACTCTTGGTATGACAACTGTTGCTGAAGGCGTTGAAGAAAAGGAATTTGTCGATTTTCTTGCAGGCCTAAAGTGTGATATGATTCAAGGGTATTTTTATGCGAAACCAATGCCTAAAAATGAGTATATGGAACGCATGAGTAAATAGAGGAGAATAATTATGAGCGTTATTAAAAAAGAAAAAGTATATGACGATATAAGAAAGTTCTTATATAAGTATACGCACGAGGCAGCACTAACATATCCATCTTCTGAGGATTACATCGATATGGCAAAGGATATGCATTATTCAAAAATAATTCTCAGAATAAAATTTCCAGAGCATCATCATATGAGAGCGGGACAGATCATGGACCGTGTTATCTATGATTCAGGTAATCCATATGGTGAGCAGATAGAATATAAATATACAGTTTCTATGGGCGGAGAAGTAGAGGTTGTATATTTCATAGAGCAGGGACTGAATCTTAGTCAGGAAGAGAGACAAATGTATCAATGGGTATGCGATCAGATATTCCTAGTATATGGTAAGCAACAGGTCGTAGATGTGCTGAATCTGATGTCTAAAATCAAGCAGTAACCCCCAAAACTATATTTTGCTAATACATTAACTTTATGATAAAATATATAAGTTATCGTTTTAAATTGGTAACAAAGGTCAAAAGGAGGAAAAATATATGGGAATGACTATGACACAGAAGATTCTGGCCGCTCATGCAGGCCTTGAATCAGTAAAGGCAGGAGAGCTTATCGAGGCGAGTCTGGATCTCGTACTTGGAAATGATGTTACAACTCCTGTTGCTATAAATGAGCTTGATAAATTTAATAAGAAGACAGTATTTGATAACACAAAGATAGCTCTTGTTATGGATCATTTTACTCCTAATAAGGATATAAAGAGTGCAGAGCATGTTAAGCAGGTTAGAGATTTCTCTAAGGCAAATAATATTGTTAACTACTTCGATGTTGGACAGATGGGAATCGAGCATGCGCTCCTTCCGGAGAAGGGACTTATAGTTGCTGGTAATACTTGTATCGGAGCTGATTCACATACTTGTACGTATGGTGCACTTGGTGCTTTTTCTACAGGTGTTGGTTCTACAGATATGGCAGCTGGTATGGTTACTGGCAAGGCATGGTTCAAGGTTCCTTCAG
>DFEN01000087.1 GCA_002368685.1 Lachnospiraceae bacterium UBA3801 | reverse complement strand
CACCACCGAACAGACCTATCTTACCACCCTTCGCATATGGCTCTAGAAGGTCGATAACCTTGATACCTGTCTCAAGTATTTCAACAGATACATTTTGTTCCTCAAACTTAGGAGCTGGTCTATTGATATTCCATCTCTCCTGAGTTTCTGATATAGCTTCTCCACCATCTATAGGATCTCCCAGAACGTTGAACATACGTCCTATTGTGGCATCACCAACTGGAACACTTATTCCCGCACCAGTCTGTGTAACCTTCATATTTCTTGAAAGTCCGTCGCTGGATCCGAGAACTATACATCTAACTACTCCGTCCCCCAGCATCTGAGCAACTTCCATAGTCATTTCCTTTTTATTTACTTTAACCTTAAGAGCATCTCTTAGTTTTGGTAAATGTCCCTTTTCAAACTGGACATCTACAACTGGGCCTGAAATCTGTATTATCTTTCCTGTATCCAAGACTCCTTAAGCCTCCTCTTTAATACGTTTTTTCTTCTGAGCACGAGCTCCTGCAGCTACCTCAGTTATTTCTTGAGTGATAGCCGCCTGTCTAACTCTGTTATACTCGATTCTTAGTTCATCTAGAAGTGCTTCTGCATTTTTGTTAGCAGAATTCATGGCTGTCATACGTGCATTCTGTTCAGCAGAGAAACTGTCTACGAGTGCACCATATATACATCCAGCTACATATCCCGGAATAACACGATTAAGTACTTCGTCAACAGAAGGAGAGAATTCATAATGAACATCCTTCAAATCTCTCTCATCCTTTTTAGTCCAAAATTCCTTTCGGTCAAAAGGAAGAAGTCTCATCATCTTAACTGTAGTAAGGAACTCACTTTCCATATCACTATAAATAACTCTTATCTCATCTATACGCTTACTATCGTATTCTTCAAGAAGTATCGAGCTTATCTCTCTAGCCCTAGAAAAAGTAGGATTCTGTGCGGTATAGAGAAAGGTCTGTTCCATACCATAGTCCTTCTTCTTAAAATAACGACGTCCGTAGTCACCTACCACATATAACTTAACCTTCTTATGTTTCGCCATTTCTTGTTCTGCGAGCTTAATAACATTATGGTTATATGCGCCGGCTAGTCCCTTATCCGCAGTAATCACCAGATATGCATATGTCTCTGCCGGCTTTCGTCCTGTTTTAGGATAGAAATATCGGCTCGTGATATCTATCTCAGTCTGGAAAATACGACGAATCTCATTCTCCTGCATTTCAAAATAAGGTCTGGTCTTGTCCAGTTCTTCCTTTGCCTTCCTCATCTTTGTAGAGGAAATGAGATACATAGCATTAGTGATCTTCTGAGTATTCTGAACACTTCCTATTCTATTTTTTATCTCTTTAGTATTTGGCATAATATTTAATAGTTAAATTATTTATTGTTTATATATGAATCACGGAATTTATTTGCTGCGTCTATTATCATCTGCTTATCATCATCAGATAGCTGTCCTGTAGAATCAATCTGCTTGCAGAGAGCATCCTCTTCCTCATGGAAATACGCAAGAAGCTTTGTTCTAAAATCTGCTATATCGTCAGGATGAATCTCCTGCATAACATGTGCAGTTGCTGATACAAGAATAATAACCTGTTCATGCAGTTTAAATGGATGGTTCTGAGGCTGTCTCAGCAAATACATAAGTCCTTGTCCATATTGCAACTGTTTCTTTGTTGTTTCATCCAGATCACTGGAGAACTGTGTGAATATTTCCATCTCACGATACTGTGCCAGATCTAGACGGAGGCTACCCGCAGCCTTCTTCATAGCCTTAGTCTGTGCAGCACCACCAACACGGGATACCGAAAGTCCAACATTTACCGCTGGTCTCTGTCCAGCAAAGAACAGATCACTTTCTAGGAATATCTGACCATCCGTGATGGAAATGATATTTGTTGGAATATAAGCGGATACATCGCCCGCCTGTGTTTCAACTATTGGTAGAGCTGTAATACTTCCTCCCCCTAGTTCCTCTGAAAGATGCGCAGATCTCTCAAGAAGTCTTGAATGAAGATAGAATACATCTCCTGGGTATGCCTCACGTCCTGGAGATCTTTCAAGAAGAAGCGAAAGTGCTCTATACGCTATAGCATGCTTTGACAGGTCATCATATATGATAAGTACATCCTTACCCTTATACATGAAATACTCTGCCAGTGATGTTCCTGAATATGGTGCTATATACTGAATAGGTGCTGTCTCAGATGCATTTGCCGCAACTACTATAGTGTAGTCCATAGCATTCTGCTTCTTAAGGGTTCCTACTAACTGAGCAACACTACTTGCCTTCTGTCCTATAGCAACATATATACATATTACATCATTATCTTTTTGATTAAGTATTGTATCGAGGGCGATAGCAGTCTTACCGGTCTGTCTATCACCTATAATAAGCTCACGCTGACCTCTACCTATTGGGAACATTGAATCTATAGACAGGATTCCTGTGTTCATAGGAGTATCAACTGACTGTCTTGCGATGATACCAGGAGCAGCTTCTTCAACCGCTCTATATCCTTCTGCCTCAATTGGACCTTCTCCATCTATTGGATTACCCAAAGGATCTACTACACGGCCCAAGAATTCATCACCTACAGGAATACCTGCAGTCTTGCCGGTTCTCATAACACGGCTTCCCTCAGTAACATCTGTGTCATCACCGAAGAGAATGACACCTATATCATCAGGTCTTAACTCCTGCACCATTCCTCTTACGCCAGATTCGAAAATGACTATTTCTCCATACATTGCAGACTTAAGTCCATCTACGAAAACTATTCCATCTCCTACGGTTTCTACATGACCTTCTTCCTCTGCGATTACATGCGGCTCCCAATCATTTATACTACTCTTCATCAGAGATATAAGCTCATTTCCTGAGCCTACCTTCTCCTCACGAAGGGATCTAAGCATTTCCTCTAGCTGATGAAGTCTTCCTGTGTTGGTCCAGTCATATACTTCCTCACCAACAACAAGCTTAAAGCCAGTCCCTAAGCTCTCGTCTTTTTTCCACTCAAGCTCTATTCCTTCGCCATATCTTTCTGCTATAAAGCTGGTAAACTTGGCTTTCTGAGATTCGTCAGGTTCCGAAAGGGCATATAAAAAGGCGCGTGTTTTTTTCTCTTCTGCCACTTAACTACCGCTCCTTTCAGCATTCTTAAGAAACATATCATATGCCTCACTAGTGTTTCCTGATAGTACAACCTTACGAGTTGCTTCCTCTACCATCTCAGTAATATCCTTCTTAGCAGACTCGATAATAGCCTGTTTCTGATTCTCGGCATCCTTCTTAGCCTTATCAATTATCTTGTTGGCAGATTCTTTTGCTTCTGCCTCAGCGTTTGATCTCATTGTAGCTATATCAAGGGAAGCCTTTCTCTTCTGCTGAGATATCTCACCCTCCAGCTCCTTCAGTCTTCCCTCAGCCTCTTCGTTTTTCTGCTGTGCTTCAGCAAGTGCACTCTGAGCCTGCTCATCTAGTTCTTTGTAATGATTCTCTCTTTCCTGCATTATCTTCTTAACAGGAGCGTATATAATAACGTACAGACCGCCAAAGAGTAATACTACATTGAACATATGAAGTAAAATCTGTGTTATATCTATTCCTAATGGCATTTTCTTACCTCTCTTTTTCGTATAACAAATCTTTATTCGAAAATATCTTTACCTTCTCTTCGTTATAGGACGAATATAATCAGTATCGATACAACCAGTGCATAAAGAACAGCTGTCTCTATGAATACGATACCAAGGATCATTGTTGTTCTGATCTTACCTTCAGCTTCTGGCTGACGAGCGATTCCTTCAGCAGCCTTACCAACGCAAAGACCCATACCTAATGTACCAAGACCTGCTGCAATACCAATTGAGATAGCAGCGGCTATAGCCTTACCAGCTGTTGAGTTATCTTCTGCTGCTTCTGCCTCTTCTGTTTCCTCAGTTGCTGTAGTTTCTTCTGCCGCATAGGATACTGATGCAGGTGCAACCGCTGAGAATACTCCAAATGCTACAAATAATAATAAAAGTGTTATCAATGTTTTCTTCATTAGTTTCATTTTTATACCTCTTTTTTCCCGTATATTTAATATCTATATTTTAATCTGACTTCTACGCTTCTACTGCGACTTCAGTTTTCTTCTCTTTCTTTTTCTTAGGCTTCTTCTCATGAACCTCTGACACCTCACCATAATATATCGATGTCAGCATTGTAAGAACGTAAGCCTGTACCACTGCGTGTATCAGTGTAAAGAGAACACCTACCAGTACTGGAAGCACAAAGCTGAGCATAATAGTGTAATAAACAAGCTCCGTAACGAGTGCTCCAGATAGGAGTGCACAGAATAGACGGAAACTCATGGATATCGGAAGTGAAAACTCTTTCAGCGTAAGTCCGATTCCCTTTAATTTGTTCTTCCTTATACCACCTGACATGATAAAGCCATATGAGAATACACCCATAGCTATCGCTCCATTTATGTCACAGAGCGGCGCCGGAAGTGCCATTGGATTACCAGCAGTTGTCATCCACTGTACACCAAAAAGCTCAAATATAGTTCCCACGAAGATATATGATCCTGCCGCAAATATGTATGCACCAAGAGCACCATTCAAATGTGGACTGTTCGTTTTAGCCAGATTATCAAAATATCCTACCCAGGTTTCAATTACTATCTGGAACTTACCAGGAACAGTTTTGAAACGAGGTATAGCGAAGATTCTAATCATTAATGCAATAAATAAAAGTATTGCTGAGACTAGATAGCCTGCTATAAGTGAAGGATTAACCGTGAGTCCAAAGAAGTTCATCTTGTTCTCTTCATGGATAACGGCATCTCTCATCACGGTCTTTATAGATTCGTGATTTGCGCCTCCCTTATATGTTATGAAAATACTGACCAGGAGCAGTACCAGAACTATAGCAGTTACTACAAGAAATCTGGTTCTTTTTCCTTTGTCCAAAACCTTTTTCTCCTTTCAACCTCTTTCTCGGAAAACTAGAAAATCCTATTAGTTTTTTAGCCTTCCAAACATCTCTTAAGTATAAAACAAATAAGGCGCAGTTACAAGTATATATTACTTATAACCACGCCTTTGTGAGTCCTTTTTTTATTACATTTTCTATTCCTTTATCGGCTTTTCGTAGAATTCAGAACCAGCCCAAAAATCGCGCCACAAAGTCCACCGATAATGTGTGTCAGTTGAGATATATTATCCCTAACTGTAATCATCTCCCAAAGCTCCGATCCCATGTAGATAATGATAACCAAAATCATAGTTATTGGAATCTCTCCGCGTCTCAGATCCGAGGCAGAAACGAGAATGATCATCATGAAAACCAGTCCACTTGCCCCCAGCAGCGCCGTACCTGGGAAGAATATTATATTTATAAGTCCCGAAATAACTGCAACCAGTCCAAATGCTTCTACAAGGGTAAGTCCTCCATACTTTTCTTCAAGTACAGGTCCGAGCAGAAGGAACAATGTCATATTTCCTGCGTAATGAGCAAGGGATGAATGTCCCAAAACATGACCGAACAGCCTTACAAACCATGCGACAGATATTTTACTCCTATAAACCTCGAAAAAAAGTCTGGTACTCTTTCCATGTGTTATCCAGCTTGCAACCAGCACAAGGATTGAAATAAGAGCAAATGTAAGGGTTACCGGTGCATTATAGGTAAATGATAATTTTTTCTCACGAGCCATTTTAAATCTCCAAAACTTAGTTCTAATTTCTAGTTACGCCTCTAGTATACTACAGAACCTGGCTGATAACATCCTTTATCTTTTTAACTGGAATTATGTTCAGTTCTTTTTTAACCTCTTCTGCAACGTCTTCCAGATCCTCTACATTTTTCTCTGGAATAAATACTGTCTTCACTCCTGCTCTTACTGCAGCCATGAGTTTTTCTGGAAGTCCACCTATTGGCATGACATTTCCGCGAAGGGATATTTCTCCAGTCATAGCTATATTCGGAGCTACTGGTTTTCCTGTCACAAGGGATGTAAGAGCCGTCACCAGAGTTATACCTGCTGAAGGTCCATCCTTAGGAACCGCTCCCTCCGGCACATGTATATGCAGATCTCTTTCTGCTAGAATCTTAGTCTCTTCTGGATACATATCCTTAACAAGACTTATCGCAATTTCTACAGACTCCTTCATGACGTCGCCCAGCTGTCCTGTAATTATGGTCTTGCCATTTCCATGAACTGTCTTGGTTTCTATAAATAATATCTCGCCGCCTGCCATGGTCCAAGCAAGCCCAGTTACAACACCTGGTACAGATTTCTTATCTATAATGTCATGAGATACACCTCTATGACCTATATATTCTCTTAGGTTTGCCGGCTTAACAGATAGCTTCTCGCCCTGGCCCTTGACCATTCTGACAGCTGCATATCTCATCAAAGTTTCCACCTGCTTCTTTAGACCTCTTACACCAGACTCCATGGTGTAGTCTGATATTAGCTTACGTACTGCAGCATCCGTAATAATTATATCCTTACGCTTTATTCCTGTCTGCTTCATAGCCTTAGGTATGAGATGTTTTCTAGCTATGTGGAACTTCTCTGTAGCAGTATATCCTGGGAACTCTATAATCTCCATACGGTTAAGTAATGGCTCAGGAATAGTATCTGTTGAGTTTGCTGTACATACAAAGAGTACATTTGACAGATCATATGGAACATTCATGTAATGATCTGTGAAGCTGAAGTTCTGCTCTGGATCAAGCACCTCTAGAAGTGCCGAAGATGGATCACCGCCATAGTCACGAACTAGCTTGTCCACCTCATCTAGAACCATAACAGGATTAGAAGCTCCACTACGCTTCATGCCTTCCATTATTCTACCTGGCATCGCACCGATATATGTCCTTCTATGTCCTCTTATCTCAGCTTCGTCCCTAACGCCGCCAAGAGATATTCTTACATATTCTCTACCTAGCGCCTTGGCTATACTCTGTCCGATACTTGTTTTTCCTGTTCCAGGAGGACCAACAAACAGAAGTATCGAACCTGACTGTTTCTTATTTAGTGCCATAACAGCAAGCTGCTGAATGATTCTCTCCTTTAC
>DFEN01000030.1 GCA_002368685.1 Lachnospiraceae bacterium UBA3801 | reverse complement strand
TTGTTGTACCTAAGTCAATACCTATAATCTTTCCCATTTTATATATTCCTCCTAAATTAATTAGCTAATTTTTATATCCTTCGCTTCGCTCAGGATGACATTTAATTTACTACCTTGACCATTGCGTGTCTAAGTACTTTTTCTTTATACATATAACCCTTCTGCATCTCTTCGATAACGAGGTTTTCACCCTGGGCTTCGTCTTCCTCATGAATAACTGCATTGTGGAATGTTGGATCAAATTCTGTACCTACAGCATTCATAGGCTTAACACCTATCTCTTCAAGAGTGTCCATGAGCTGTTTATAAATCTTCTCGATACCCTCTTGGAAAGGAGTTTTATTATCCTCTTCAATAGTATCAAGAGCTCTCTCAAGATTATCGATAACTGGAAGGATCTTCTCAAGTGCTTCCATAGCACCTTTGTCAGACATTTCTGCGCTTTCCTTCTCGTTACGAGCTCTCATGTTATCAAACTCTGATAGAAGTCTTGTATATTTTTCTTTATTTCCTTCGGCTAACTCTTTTGCAGCATCAAGTTCTGCCTGAATAGCTTTGCCACCTCGACGATCCTTCTTTGGAACCGGCTTTGGTCTGGCTTCATCAGCCTGTTCAGGTCCATATGTTATTTCCTCGCCTATACTAACATCAGTACCAGGAATCTCAGAACCTTCATTTATTTTTATCTTCTGTTCAGCTGGAGTAGCATTTCCTGCTTGCTCTTTCTTGAGGTTCTTAAGCTTCTCGTTCATGTTTTTCTTGGCCATTAATTCTCACCTCTTTCGTCATTTCGAAATATATTGTCCAGCTCGTCTGTAAGACTCTTCAGAGTACTTACTACCTTTTTATAATCCATTCTCTTTGGACCAATTATACCGATGGTACCTTTGGCACCTTCCGGAAGCTGGTAAGTCGAAGTAATGATTGAATAGTCTTTCATATTCTGTACCGGAGCCTCATCACCGATGTATATCTGAATACTGTGGTCTGAGTCTTCTGATTTGAGAGTTTCATCAGCCAGCTCATTCAGACCTGTTTGCTCCTCAAATGTTTCTAGCAGTGCGGTTGCTTTTTCTACATCTCCAAGTTCCTGATATTTAAGAATATTGGAAGCACCACTGGTATAAATCTTCATTTCCTCGGCTTCTTTGACGGCGTCAATAATTCCTTCGAAAATGCTCTCGAGAAGATCCGCATAATCGCCCGCCTGTTGTTTCATAGTCTGCATCAGTTCAAGATTTATCTGATCTACAGATATTCCTTGAAGAAATGTATTGAGCAGAATATTGAACTTTAACACTTCTTCATTAATAAGCGGTCTGGAAACTCTAATAAGCTTATTCTTAGCTATATTATCGCCTACAACTATGACTGCTACCAGTTTCTCTTCATCAACCTGTGACAGCTGAATGAACTTAACCTGCTTATTTTGAAGCATTGGTGTGGTTACCATAGTTGCATACTGGGTATTATAAGCAAGAACCTTTGCCACCTGCATCAGCAGGCTTTCAAGCTTATCAACCCTTTCAAGAAGAACGCCCTGAGACTTTTCAGTCTCTTCCTTTTCTGCCATTACCTTATCGACATAGAATCTATATCCTTTGTCAGTTGGAACACGACCAGCAGAAGTATGAGGCTGAACTATATAACCTAATTCTTCCAGATCAGACATCTCATTTCTTATTGTGGCAGAACTAAGATTCAGATCAGATAATTTAGAAATAGTTCTTGAACCTACAGGTTCTCCTGTTTCCAGATAATTGGAAATGATAACTTTGAGGATGGTCTGTTTTCTGGCATCAAGATCATACTCTAAATCCTGATCCATAATATCACCATCCTTTATTAAGTTTTTGTTAGCACTCAATATGACGGAGTGCTAATTACTCTTATAAATGTACACCCTTAAAGGGTTGATGTCAAGGATTTAATTATAAAAATGAAGCATTTTTCAAAAAAAAGAAGCCCTCAATTAAGAGGTGCTTCTATTATTTATCAAGAATAAAATCAGCTAGTATATAATTACTTACATCTATGCCCTTATCTGATAATCTGATACGATTATCATCAACAATTATATAACCGTCTGTACTATATTTATTTAAAGGTTCAGCATATACTTCAAAGACATCTCTATTAAACCTTTCCTTGAACTCTTCTCTACTGATACCTTTTGTCATTCTGAGACCCAGATACATAAACTCTTCCATTCTGGATTCAATATACACAGTCTGAACATCTTCTCTTAGTATTGTAGTAGCTGAATCATATAGTCTTACTCTATCTGTCTCTTTTGTGAGTTCATCTCTGATGTCTTCACATATTTCTATATAATTATCTATATTTTTAATATTAGTAAAACGTTCACCTTTAAAATATGAAGCGGCACCAATACCAATACCTATATACTGACCACCGGTCCAATAAACACAGTTATGTCTGCTCTCCATGCCAGGCTTAGCATAGTTAGATACTTCGTATCTATTATACCCGGAAGCTTTAAGGACTTTTTTAGTCATAGCATACATACTTCTGTCAGTATTTTCATCCGGCAGCATATCAAGTATATCCGGGCGCTTACTTAGAGGTGTTCCTTCTTCTACCTGTAATGAATATACAGATATATGCTCTGGTCCCATTTCCGTCACTCGAGTTAATGTATCAACCAAAGTATGCATATCCTGACCTGGCAAACCACTCATTACATCTACGCTGATATTTTTGAAGCCGGCTCTTCTAGCTGCATCAAAACCACTTTCAAATTCATCAAAGTTGTGAATTCTGCCTAGAAGTCTCAGCATATCATCATCCGCTGACTGAAGACCTATAGATAGGCGGTTAATGCCATGCTCCCTATAGGACAAAAGGTCCATATACTTAATAGTTCCCGGATTTGCTTCAATAGTTATCTCAGCAAATCTATCAACATTAAATATATGATTTATAGTATTAAGTATATTCATTATAAGTGCTTCATCTAATATAGTTGGAGTTCCGCCACCTATATATATCGTTTTAACACTATATCTATCAGCATATGGCTTATACATACGTATTTCACTCATAAGAGCATTTACATATTGAATCTTCTTGGTATTTGTTTCATTGTCAAATGACAGAAAGTCACAATACATACACTTATGTAAGCAAAATGGTATATGCACATATATACTTAAAGGTTTTTTCATGTATCTAACCCCACAAATCCTCGCGTGATTTAATCCTCATCGTCAAGCTTTAGTACCGACATAAATGCCTCCTGTGGCACATCTACAGAACCAACCTGACGCATTCTCTTCTTTCCTTCCTTCTGTTTCTCAAGAAGCTTCTTCTTACGAGTTATATCTCCACCGTAACACTTAGCCAGCACATCCTTACGAAGGGCTTTGATAGTCTCTCTTGCTATGACCTTACTTCCGATAGCGGCCTGAATAGGAATCTCAAAGAGATGTCTAGGAATCTCCTTCTTTAGCTTCTCGCACATCTTTCTGCCGCGCTCGTAGGCTGAGTCTTTAAATACTATAAATGAAAGCGCATCTATTCCCTCTCTATTAATGAGGATATCCAGCTTAACAAGGTTAGACCTTGTGTAGCCCTTCATCTCATAGTCAAATGATGCATAGCCACGGGACCTGGACTTAAGGGCATCGAAGAAGTCATAGATTATTTCATTAAGTGGCATTTCATACTTAAGGAGAACTCTGGTTTCCTCAAGATATTCCATACTTTTATATATTCCACGTCTTTCCTGACATAGATTCATTATCGCTCCGGTATAATCAGAGGAGGTCATAATCTCCGCATCTACCATAGGTTCTTCCATATATTCAATCTCTGAAGGATCAGGAAGATTGGATGGATTAGTAAGGTCTATTACCTCGCCATCTGTTTTATGGACCTTGTAAACAACCGAAGGCGCTGTGGTAATGATATCTAGATTATATTCACGCTGAAGTCTCTCCTGAATTACTTCTAAATGAAGAAGTCCTAGGAAGCCACATCTAAAACCAAAGCCCAGAGCAATACTGGTCTCAGGCTCGTAGGAAAGAGCCGCATCATTAAGCTGAAGCTTTTCCAGAGCGTCCTT
>DFEN01000053.1 GCA_002368685.1 Lachnospiraceae bacterium UBA3801 | reverse complement strand
AGCCTTCCCAGTCCTCTTCATCAAGTCCGTCTTCAATAGAGATTATAGGATACTTATCTACAAGAGCCTCCCAGTGAGCAATAAGTTCATCAGATGTAAACTCTTTTCCAGACTTAGGCTGCTTATAGAAGCCCTTACCCTTCTCGCTCTTCCACTCTGAAGAAGCTGCATCCATCGCAATCATGAAGTCCTTTCCAGGCTCAAAACCTGCAGCCTTAATAGCTTCCAGAATCTTCTCAATTGCCTCTTCATCACTCTTTAACTGATTAGGAGCAAATCCACCTTCATCACCTACTGCTGTGACATCTCCCATATCCTTAATGAGACTTCTTAACTTATGGAATACTTCTGCACACCATCTAAGAGCCTCTTTAAATGAAGGAGCACCGACTGGCATTATCATGAACTCCTGTGTATCAACAGCACTATCAGCATGCGCTCCACCATTCAAGATATTCATCATAGGTACAGGTAGCTTATTCCCTTGTACACCACCGAGAAACCTATAAAGTGGAATGTCGAGAGCAATAGCTGCTGCACGAGCAGCTGCAATTGATACTGCAAGTATTGCATTTGCTCCAAGATTAGACTTATCTTTTGTTCCATCAGCCTTGATCATAGCTGCATCTACTGCATAAGTATCAGATGCATCCAGACCTACAAGAACATCATTAATAGTTGTATTTATATTTTCAACAGCCTTTTGAACACCCTTTCCAAGATAACGATCCTTATCTCCATCACGAAGCTCAAGAGCTTCAAACTCTCCAGTTGAAGCACCGCTAGGCGCGGTTCCTCTACCAACTGTTCCATCAATAAGATAAACCTCAGCCTCTACTGTGGGATTACCTCTTGAATCAAGTATTTCTCTTCCTACTACCTTTTCAATTTCTAAATACATTTTTTTCTCCTTCCTGATATAAATATAGGGATGAGCAATAACATGGCAAAAGCTGGACTAATCTTTCCCCAAAGATTAAAAGAAGGACCATATGATTTACTCATCCCAATATAAACTAATTAAGCAAGTGCCTCTCCAAGAGCCTTGCACTCTTCAAGTGCTGCATCATCTGGTGCATTATTAGCCATAACACCGTCGTTAACGAGAGCCGCTCCCGTTGAATCACATCTGTCTTTCCAGTCTCTCATCCACTGACCGTCTCCCCAGCCATATGAACCAAAGATTCCAATCTTCTTTCCGCCAAGAGATGTCTCTACAGAAGCAAACATAGGCTCAAATTCAGTCTCCTCAAGAACCTCTGCTCCCATTGCTGGACAACCAAATGCTATTGCGTCAAATTCAGAAACCTTATCTGCTGAGAAGTCGCCGGATCCAAATACTGAAACTTCAGCACCTTTTGCCTTTGCTCCCTCTGCTACGGCATTTGCCATCGCCTCTGTGTTACCAGTGGCGCTCCAAAATACTACTGCTACTTTACTCATATTATTTCCTTTCCAGGGACGAACCCTTATATATTATTTATTCTCCGAAAATCGGAGTGTTCAGGCGCACACCGCTAGCTGTTCAAGGGTCATCCCCTCCTTAAACCTTGATACATATTCACTGGTGCACTTCCTGTATCTGTCAAATGTATCTTCCGCACTTGAAACATCTCCATAAACTTTCCAGCATCCGATACATTTTGAACATTCACCTTTATGCTCCATAAACCCCTTCACATCCTCATATGGATAACCTAAGAAAAGGCCTATCTCATGAGGAAAGTCTTTACTGGATTTAAGAGCCATTAGCTTTTTGCTCAAGCATTTAACACATTCACTCATGTTATCTACGTTATATCCAAGTTGCTTAAGTAGAAATGCGGTATCCTTATCACAGAGATCTTTTTCCAGGAAGGATGGTCGAAATATATAGATTAGCGCTCTGTGATTCAGATACCTTATTGGTATAGCTTTAATCCCCTTATCTAATAAAACACAATTAATCCTTCTCAAATCCTTCACAAGTTGTTTATAATCAAAACATTCACACGAGAAAAGATTTCCTGTTTTTATGCCCGCCAGTGTAGGCGAACAAAACTCAACAATCATTTCATCAGACATGATAACCCTCAAATTTTCTATACTTATAACCGTTTGGTTATATATAGCTATTCCTGATTAGATACATCTAACTATTAGGTTATAACATACATACATGTAGATTTCAAGAAAAAAAATGGAATAGCCCTTTCAGATATAAAGAGCCACTCCATTTTAATATTATGTAGATTTTTATATTTACTCTCTGTTTTTAAGCACCTCAGCCGGTGTAAATTTATTCAGACGGCTGACAAGAATTGAATTTATTACAAAGTATAATAATAGAATTACTATATAGGTTACGATAAAGAAACTTATCGGCGCTTTTACATTTAAGCCACAAGCTACATTTGAAATCATAAATGGGAACATCTTATTCATGATAATTTTCGCAAGTGGAAGGCATATAAGTGAACCGATTGCAATTATATAGAAGTTACCATCCAGATAAAGTTTCCTTATTTCTTTTCGCTTATAACCAAACACTTTGATGAGAGATATATTGTAAGAGCTTCTATCTATCATTACCTTTATCATCAGGTACAATACCACACAGAAAATAATAGCTGAAGCAAATGATATAACATAAATCATAGGCATCATCAAACTTGTAAAGACTGATGAACCTTTAACTATATCCTCTCTTGTTGTTACGGAATACAGTCTGCCAGGATCAATATCCAGTTCCTTGTCTGAGAATACTACATTATAATAATCATCTGACTCTCCCATCATATCTCGCATCTCATCTATATCCATGAAAATATAGTATCCCGTTGAATAACTGGTTATCTCTTTTACAGAAAATGCATACTTAACTTCCTTATCATCATCTGTCACAACAAACTCTTCGCCTTCGCTAAGTCCAAACTTTTCTGCGAATGAAGACGATATAACCACATCCATTCTGCTATCACCAGGCTTAACATCAAAATATGGATTGTCATCATCAATACCAAGTATTGTGACATCAAAGTTGAATCCCATAGTTTTTGCCTTACAGCCATATGCATATGCAGCCTCGCCACCTTCAGGCACTTCTTCTTCTGGATATTTCAGATTGTACATATATTCATACTTGGTATCATCTTTATAGTCTTTAGCTATATTCGTACAGAGTACAAAACAGTTAACTGCAATCATAAAGACGAGTAGAGAAAGGAACATACCTAGAACAATCGCAAGTGTCGACCTCATTTCGCGAAGCATTTGTCTTATCCTAAATGCAGAAACAAAGTTCATTCCCTTAAGATTAACCTTCTTTATTCCCTTCTGCTTCTGCTCATTTCTGATTAGTGAAAGTGCAGTTCTATTAAGCTTGCTTCTGATAACGATTACATTTACTATTACTGCAATGATCGGAGGAACAGCCACAGAATATATCCACAAGTATAGTGGTATATGGAAGGTGAACACTGGGATTGAAAAATATACATACGAACTTTCCGCAATCATCGGAGCAAGTATTCCTGTTGACGCGATTAATACTCCTACAAGTCCGGCAATAAATGTAACAACAACCGGGAGTGTTATATAATGCATCATCAGATCATTCTTCGTAACACCCATTGAATAAAGCGTTCCTATAATGCTACTCTCACTTTCAATAGAATGAACTACAAATACTGAAATTACATAAGCTAGAAGTATGAATATTACAACTCCGGCAATGATTCCGACTTCTATATCAACAATCTTATCATTCTTTGTAGCAAAGATTCTTGGGTTATCCGTATACTTTAAGAACATCGTCAGATTCGATAATTCAAAGTCAAACTCCTCCAGCGCATCCTCAACAGATTCGTCCATATCCGCCACGCCATCAGCCATGTCATCCAGACCATCGTAGAGCTCATCAACACCACCCGTGTAATCTGAAAGTCCATCCTTATATTCTTTCATATCAGATAGTTGTTCCTTAGTATCTTCAAGTGTTAACTTCATAATGGTACTAGAACTTGAATCTATTAATTTGTCCAGCTCTTCCTCATAGTTTGCTTCTGTAAGTTCTACATTAACACCATATTCTTTGAGTGCATTTGTTGTCTCTTCTAGATAAGCATCGAACAATTCTGCTGTAGCATCATTTATATCGTCATTATTATCTGAGAGCTCATCTAGTCCATCCCTTACATCTTCCGTTGCATCGCGCAGTTCCTTTACTGCATCTCGAAGCTCATCAGTTACTCCACCAGTTCTGTCCCAATACTCCTGAAACAGTTCATCATCTACTTCGGAAGGATCGATCTTTATGTCCTTCAGATACTTCTTTAGATCAGCATCCGTCTTTCCTTTTCCAAGCTTATATGCATAGAGATATGTTTCAGATTTTTGTGCTTTTCCTGATTCCTTGAACTCTTCATATGCTTCATCAGTTAAAAATACAAGGCCAAATGTAATCGAATTGCAGGAAGTATCCGAAATCTCTTTAAAAGGTCCGTCATAATCTGATACAACGCCGATTCCTGACACTTTATAATTCTTTCCTGCAAGATCAAAAGTACCACCAACACTTAGGTCATGCTCTTCTGCATATCTCTTCTCAATCACGATTTCATTTGTATCTTTAGGCTCATTACCATCAATGTAATGTATCTTATCAATAGATTCACGAATCTTGAAAATACGTACTGTACTTTTATCAGCATCGTCCCTTTGATAGTCATAGAAAAAATGCTCTTCCAGATCTATACCCATTTCAGAGATATGATTCTTATCCTTCTTGCTCAGAGGAACAAAAACCTCAAACTCGCCATCTTCAAGATTTGTCTCCTCGGCCATATCCTCTGTTCCCTTCGTCAGAGTTTCTGCAGAACCAACAATCGTAACAACAAGAAAGATTCCCATAGCAATCATAAGCCCGAGGGCAAAATATCTGAAGAAGTTCTTCTTTAAATCCCTTAATACTCTTTTTCTCAGTACTTTCTGCATCTTACAGATCCTCCAATTCTGAAGCTGGAATCTTATTCTCATTAATATAGTTCTTTGAGATTTCTCCATCCTTTATGTAGATAACATGATCCACCATATTCTTAATGGAATTATTATGCGTAACTATAAGCATCGTTGTTCCATATTTCCTGTTAATCTCTTCCATAAGAACCAAAATGTCTCTTGATGTCTTGGAATCAAGCGCACCTGTTGGCTCATCGCATAAAAGAAGTTTAGGGTTCTTAATAAGTGCTCTTGCAATGGCACATCTCTGCTGCTGTCCACCAGATAACTGAGATGGGAATTTATTTTGATGCTCAGTAAGTCCGAGTACATCTAAGAGTTCATTCATATCCAGCGGATCATTTGTCAGGTATTCACATACCTGTATGTTTTCTCTTACTGTCAGGTTTGGGATCAGATTATAGAACTGAAAGATAAAACCATGAGTGGCTCTTCTGTAGTCAGAAAGAGTTTCACCCTTAAGTCCAACTATTTCATTTCCGTCTATTTTTATGGATCCGCTATCAACTTTATCAAGACCACCTATGCAGTTAAGAAGTGTGGATTTGCCAGAACCAGATGTTCCCTGGATTACACACATTTCTCCTTTTTCAACTCCTACAGATACTCCCTTTAGAACCTGTACATAGCTTCCGCCTTCTCCGTAGCTTTTCTTGATGTTGGATACTTCAACAAACATTTTTTCCTCCTCCTAGATTTTATATGTAAATATGTTCACATAACAGTGTTATGTATAAATGCTATTTTTAGGCTTGAATTTCTCCAAGCCATATTTTTATGAGTATTATATTTATTTGTTATTTATAACTCCATACCAGCCGCCTATCATGTAGGCCATCATATTCTCCATTTGCCTCTCACCTTCTTTGGCATTTTTACAATGAGTTGCTATATGAATGAATATGTCAATCTGATCATG
>DFEN01000172.1 GCA_002368685.1 Lachnospiraceae bacterium UBA3801 | reverse complement strand
TCATCTGCCTCTCTCATCTCGAGAACCTTTTCAGGCTTAGATACATTTTCATCATAGCTATCCTTCTGGAACATACGAACATAGTCAACCTTCATGGAGGCTCTATCATCAAATACCGTTGTCTCATCAGGACTACCTGGCCAATCTCCACCAACAGCTACATTAAGTATTACATGGAAAGGCTGATCAAATGGTGCTGGATAAGGTTTCTCCTTTGCACCTGGCCACTTTGTAAACCAATCATTCTCTTCATAATACTGCTCGCCATCAACAAACCACTTAATTAGTCCTGGCTCCCACTCTATAGCAAATGTATGGAAGTCACTTGCAAAATCGCCCTCCTCAAGAACATATGTTCCCTGGCTCTGCTTATGTGGTTCACCGAAATGAACAGTACCATAATTAATATTCGTACTATTACCCAAAACCTCAGCGATATCTATCTCACCGCACTTTGGCCACTGTCCATAATTGTCCTCATCCTGAGGCATCATCCAAAATGCTGGCAGGAATCCCTGTCCCTCTGGGAATTTTATTCTGGCTTCAATATAGCCATACTTTATATCATGCTTATTCTGAGTATTTACTCGGCCTGAAGCATAGGTTACCTTACCGTCCTCACCTTCTGTCTTAACAGGCTGAATAACTAGATTACCACCCTCAACAAATGCATAATCTGCAGATGGAATATACTCCTGAAGCTCATTATTAACCCAACCGGCCTTGTGCTCTTCACGATTCCAATCAGCTTCATTTAACTCGGTACCATTGAACTCATCGTGCCAAACAAGATTATATCCAGCTGGCACCTCTACGGCATCCTCACTAACATCAGTTGCAGAAGTGTCTACGGCGTCCTCATCACTTGCAACCTCTGTTTCGATATCTTCGCTATCATTCACTGACTGAACTGTATCCTTGCCACAAGCAGCAAGACTACCCAGTAGCATACAAATAGCGAGGCTTGAAGAAATTAGTCTAAAACATTTCTTTCTCATAGTAATCCTCCCATAGAATTATTTACGTTTTCTGATACTCTAATGATATATTTTAGACGAAAATAATTATATCGAAATGATTACTTTATTGTCGTATTTATCTACCCATTTATTATGATTTTCTGTTTTCTAAAACATTTAAATGTCATCTCTCAAAAACTATTCTGATTCTAGTTCCTATATCCTTACGAGAAACTATTTCGAAGTGTCCATTATGCTTATCAACTATCCATTTAGCGATAGAAAGGCCGAGTCCAGTTCCCTGAACCTTTCTGGTATTATCAGCTCGGTAGAATCGCTCAAACATGTGCTTAACATCCACCTCTGCCATACCTATTCCATTATCCTGAACCTGAATATAAGGCAGGCCACTATCTTTTGCAACACCAAGTGAGAGAACTATCTCGTCTCCTTCTTTAGTATATTTAGCAGCATTATCAACAAGTATTCGCATAGCCTGTTTTATCATTGAGGCATCCGCATTTAACATCACATTACTACTCTGCTCATTAAATCTATATACATGCTTTTCATCTATCATGAGCGACTCTTCATAGATTTCTCTCATGATATCATTAAGCAATACATTCTCAAAATTCATTGTATTTCTACCAGCATCACCTCTAGCAAGGAATAAAAGCTGTTCCACCAGATGATTCATGTGGTCTGTCTCATGCTTAATTGCGGTTATCGATTCCTCCAGTATTTCCTCATCATCCTTTCCCCATCTATCCAGCATATCCGCATAACCCTTGATAACTGATATAGGGGTTCTCAGCTCATGCGAAGCATCATTAACAAATCTTGCCTGCTGCAGATATGTATCATGCATTCTATGAAGCATGTTATTCATAGCCGCCTCTATACCCTGGAGATCTGAATCCTCGAGAGAAAGCTCCGTAGTTTGTTCTGGCGAAATGTGTTCTATAGCATTTTCAATTGTATGATACTTGCTCTCATCAAAAGATATCTTGCTTATCTCATCCGCTCTCAGCGCTATCTCATTAATTGGATTCAGCGTTTTCTTAATCCTTCTATATTCGCCATAGTACGAGAAAACAATATTCATAAACTGGAATACCATCGCAACTATAACCAAACCACAAATAATGATAAAAGGCTCAAATACCTTCTCATTTATTAGTACATCTTTTCCAGATTTAACAACATAAGTAAGATTTTGGAATCCCTCACCCCTTGTAGTAAAGGACCTAACATAATGAATATTTATTTTAGTTAGTCCTTCCTCTAGATTGCCATTTCCAAACTTACTAGTCTCAATATTCAGGAGCCATATAAAGGATAAGGCGATAAACAGAAAAAGATCGGCAGCAAAAAAAGCTCCTATCTTCGCACCTACTTGCTGTCCGTGAAGCTTAAGAGCTATTGATGACATTTTCTTTTGTTCTTTCCCTCTGCTCATACTATCCCTTTATGACATATCCGACACCGCGGACTGTCTGTATCATTTTAACGTCATATACCTCGTCTATCTTAGTACGGAGGTATCTCACATAAACATCTATAACATTAGTCTCTCCGAGATAATCATAACCGCAAACCCTTTCCAACAGAGTATCTCGGGAGAGAACTATATCCATATTTTCCAGGAGGACCTGAAGCATAACAAATTCACGATTTGTCAGCTCTATACTATGTCCATCATAGGTGACGGAGTGTTTAGGAACATCCAGTACTAGGCTATTCCATCTATATACTCCGTCAGCAATCTTACCATTTTTATCTTCTGCCACCTCATCAGAAGTAAATGCCCCACCAACAGCGGCTACTGCGCCTGCATTTCCATGAAGCTTAAGCGCAACTCTGATTCTAGCCAGAAGCTCTTCTATAGCAAATGGTTTAGTTATATAATCCACCGCTCCCGCATCCAGTCCAGAAACCTTATCCATTACAGCATCTCTTG
>DFEN01000016.1 GCA_002368685.1 Lachnospiraceae bacterium UBA3801 | reverse complement strand
AAACTTAACCTCTACTACGAATCAAAGGTACGCGAATATTGGATAGTCGATTCAATAGAAAATGAAATCCTTGTATACGATTTTTCAGAGAGTGATTTCAAAAAATCCAGTTATACCTTTGAGGATAAAGTTCCAGTCAGTATTTATGATAATAAACTCAAAATCGATTTCAAGGAAATAAGGACATATGTTGAAAACATGATCGGAAATGAGTAAATAAGAACCGTCCCTATATACTCACTAAAAATCGGCTACGAGACAAATGTCCCGCAGCCGACCCTTCGATTTATATAACCTGCCATCGCAGATCATATAATTATTTCTTTTCTTCGTCATCATCCTTACGTCTCTTGAATAAGAGGAATATGAAGAATCCGAGTCCAACTATCAGAATACTTCCTATAACTATCCACCATACGTAAGCTTTAGATCCTTTCTTCGCCTGATTAGCATCATCACTATTATCTGTATCTTGTGACTTTACTTCCTCTTCGGCATCGTCTGCAGTTTCCTCTACATCCTGATTATCAGAATCCTTATCCTTAACGTTTGACTTCTTAGGCTTATCTTCTGATCCATCGTCTATAGCACCTGCTCTAAAACCTCTTATATTTCCTAGAACTTTCTTGCCATTCTTAGCACCTGGCTTAACAGTTGCTGGCTTAGCTGATGAATTATCATCACTAGAGCTTCCATTTATTACTTCCTCTGGTGTAGTATTAATTGTAAGCTTTCCATCGCTTCCAATACTTCCGCCTTCTGGTAGTTCATTTAAAGTATTCCCAACCAATACAGTAGTTCCCGCTGGTAATGTCATACTTCCATCTTCATTTAGCTTAAACTCATCTAAAGCATCTTCTGGAATCGTTACAACCATGCCGTTAGTTGCATTATTTACATCGGCATTAGTTTTTCCACCAGCATTCACAAGAGTACCTGCATTATCTACATTGGCATTGATGCTTGCACCACTGTTATTAATAACTACGGCTCCCTCTTTATTATTCGTATTACCAGATATGTCTCCGCCGTCGTTATTATTAATAAGTCCGCCTGCGTTATTATTAATATCACCGACTATTGATCCAGAATTATTCAGTTCACCTGAGTTATCGACATCACCTGAAATAACAGCCCCTTTGGCATTATTTATTGATGCTCCTTTACTATTAATTACTGGGCCAGAAATCTCAGCATCAGCATTATTATTCAAAGTTGCACCAGCCTCATTAGTTACTGCCCCAGTAACCTCGCCATTATTTTCCAGCAATCCAGCGTTATCTACATCTCCAGACATAAGGCCATTATTTTCAAGCTCACCAGAATTATTCACTCCACCTGATATTGTTCCATCATTATTAATCTCGCCTGCGTTATCTACATCACCAGAAATAACTCCATCCTCAGCATTATTAATAACTCCGCCTTCTTTATTCTCAACCGGTCCAGCCATTTCAGCGTCTGCATTATTATTAATTATTCCATTCGCCTCATTAGTTACTGTACCAAATACATAACCATCATTTTCAAGTAGTCCGGAGTTATCTACAGCACCGGAAATGCTAGCGCCTTCAGCATTGTTAACCACTCCGTTTTCAGCGTTTGTTATATCTCCTTCGATCAATCCAGAGTTATTAACCTCTCCTGAGTTGTCAATGTTACCTGAAATGTTACCGCCTTCTGCGTTATTAACAGTTCCGTCTTCTGCGTTTGTTACATCTCCCGAAAGCTTGCCACCTTCAGCATTGTTAACTACTCCACCAGCTTCATTATCTAGTTTGCCAGAAACTTCGCCAGAATTATCTAATCTACCAGAGTTATCTACAGCACCGGAAATAGTTCCATCTGCTGCGTTATTTAGTTCTCCTGCATTATCAATAGCACTTGATATACTTCCTGTATTTTCAATTGTTCCAGTTTCTAAATTAGTTACCGTACCAGTTGTAGTAATTTCGCCGCCATTGTCAACATCACCATTATTAGCAATATCACCACTACCTGTAATAGTACCATTATTGATCAAAGTTCCATTATTTACGATATCACCATTATTATTTAAAGTAACGCCTTCAGATATAGTCACTTCCATTCCTTCAGGTATAAAAAGTTTTGATCCTTCAGGAATTTCAGCATCACCATTAATCACAAGTTTCGCTGGCGCTTCATCTGTAGCTGGAGTAAATGTAACATCACTCGCAGATAAACTAGGTAATAAATACTGTATATTTGCAGGGCTAACTGGTATTCCATCAACAGTTATTCCACCATATGGTGAAGACTGCATAGCTTTCACATTTCCGTCATCACCAATAGTTAACTCACTACCATCATTCTCTAATTCAAATGCTTTTATTATTTCCTTATAATCAGCCATTTCAGATTTGTAGCTGCCACCTATTGTTATTGGCGCATCTTCGCTTGCAGTTGTCACTTTGATAGGAGTTTGACTTGTGATTCCCTTAGAAATATCTATTACAGAACCACTACCAAGATTCACTCCTTTTCCTCCAACAGATGCATCACCTGTTATCTCAAGAGGTGTGGTTGAAGAGGAATCAATTCCATAGCCATTTTCAGAAGTAACATTACCACCAGAAATGTTAACATCTGAATATTTACCAGCTTTTATCCCTGCTTTGTCTCCAGAAGATATGCTGCCACCGCTAATATTTAAAGTTGCTAAATTATTTTCATCAAATCCATTAATGTCAATACCTACTCCAGATGCTGAAGAAACAACCCCACCAGAAATTGTAGCATCTGCGGTATCACTTATTTTTATACCAGCTCCACTTTGTGAACTAACTGTACCGTTTGAAATAGTAACAACTGAATCACCACTTGCATCTATTCCAGCACCACTAACAGATGTTATTGCGCCTCCTTTAACATCAGCAGTTGCATTACCGCTTAGATTAATTCCAGCATTATTATTTCCACTTATATTTCCACCTGTTACTTCAATACTAGATTCACTTGTTGCGTTAATTCCGTCGGTTTTACCAGTAAGTGTACCACCAGCAACCACTAGATTCGAACCTGCATCTACAACAACAGCACTGCCATTTGTAGATGTTATTTTTCCACTTTCAATTGTAACATTAGTTCCAGAACCAACTACATATATTGTGGGTCCACCACTTACAATTTCACCATTTCCACCTGTTGAATCTTTAACTGTAAGAGAACCAGCACTTACAGTAATAGCAAAGACTCCACTTTCATGATTAATCTTATAGCCATTCAAATCAAGAGTTTTATCATTATTAGTATCAAGGACAATTGGACTTGTAAGTGTAGCATCACTTTGAAGAACTAGTTCACCACCATTTGTATTCCATGCTTCAACAGCTTCTTTAATCGTTCCATATTTATTTTCACCAATCGTTGCTGCAACAGTAATATTAACCGTATACGTTAATATATCACTGCCTTCTGGGAATGGCATATTATTGTCATCCGCTACATATTTAACTTTAAGTGTATATGCACCATCTGCTGTAGCCTTAGGAATGGTAGTTGTCCATTCTCCATCATCAAGCTGATACCATACTGTATATCCTGAAACAGCTGTTACTGGTGCTATTGCAAGATTTTGTGCAACTGGGTTACCTTCAGCATCAATTATTAAAGGTAAATCAGAAACTGTTGGTTTTTCTCCTGCTGTAAGATCCTTAACACTATCAACTGGTGTTCTTCTCTTAATAATTTCAAATAAAATGCCAGTTGTAAAAGTGATTTCATAATTAGCTGAACTCAAATTACCCTGCGTTATTTCGTATGTTCCTACATTTTCACCTGAATTCCTAGAAAGCACACCTGAAAATGCAGTGCTAATGTTGTCACCTGTGCAAAGTTCTGATGTTTCATATTTAAATGTAGGGTCATCGTAACCAAACTCTTTGTACTGGTCTGATTTTGGCGTAACAGTAACTTCTTTTTTAGCAATGGTTACATTAATAGGACCAAATACTGCGCTGTCTACACATCGGTCTGCATCAAGAGTTGTTGCTTTATAATATACCTCATAATTACCTGCACCAAGACCTTTAGGTATATCATCTACCCAGCTTCCTGTCTTTCCAAGTCTATACTGAATCTTACATAAAGCTGTATAATTTACCTGACCAGCAGCTACAAGTTCCTGATTGGCATTTGTGTATGTAAGAGTATTTGCGGTAGGCACTGTTGTAACTACTGCCTGCAATTTCCATCTAGCATATAGTGTAGTATCTGACGTCTTATCCCAGCTTCTTGCACTATCACCATTTTCGTCGTAATACTGATTTCCACCGGTTTGTGCATCGGTATCCCAATATCCACAAAATACATATCCATCACGTGTTGGCATAGTAGCTGATGGCATAGCGCTATCATATGTAGCCTCTACCTCCTCACTTCCACCACCATCATAATTTTGATTCAGTGTGACAGTATATTTATTAGCAGTCCATTTAGCATAAAGATTTAGCGTTATAGTAGGTGTATAAGATGTACCTCCATCACCTGCTTTTGTCGTGAAATTAGTATCAGTATACCATCCTCCAAATGTGTAACCTATTTTGGTCGGATTTGGTAATGTAACACTTTTATTGGTCCAATTAGCATAGAGAGTGAAATTTCCTGAAGTGGCAAGATTAGACACACTTGCTTTATCATTGTAAACCTTATCTCCAGTTGCGCTTGTTGCCCATCCATTAAAAGTCGCCGTTGCTGTTGCGCTAGATGTAGAATGCTCTCCCGTTGCACCATTGTAATTGTATGTAACAGTATATTTCCTTTCAAACCCATTAGAGTTCAAGTTTTGAGCCACATCATAGGTAAATTCCTGATCATCAGTAGAGCCACCGGTAGCGCCATTACCATTAAACTTTACTGTATATGTATTTGCTGTCCACTTTGCATATAAAGTTTTAGCTTCTGCAATATCCCAATTTCTTGTGCTTCCACCACTTGCGTTATAATACTGTGTTCCACCACCATTTGTTCCAGTATAATATCCACCAAAAGTATATCCTGTTCTTGTCGGCATAGTTGCAGAAGGCATTGCACTTCCGTAGGTTGCCTCTACGCTAGTTGAACCTCCTGTTCCATTTTGACTATTTAATGTAACAGTATACTTATTTGCTGTCCATCTAGCCCAAAGAGTCTGGTTACCAACTTTATTCCATGTTGTCGCACTCTGACCAGTAGATGTATAATACTGTGTGCCTCCCGATGAAGCATTTGTATCATAATAACCTTTAAAAGTATAACCTACACGTGTCGGCATAGTTGCAGACGGCATATTCTGACCATATGTTGCAGTCACACTTGCTGTTCCACCTGTGCCTCTATTTCGATTCAAGGTTACAGTAGACGAGTCAACTTCCCAATGTGCATAGAGCGTAAAGTCATCCTCTATAAGATAAATAGCCCATTCAAACTTTCCATCAGCGCCATACCACATTTTCTCTTCGTCATTGAAGGTTCCGTAGTATCCTAGGAACTTATAACCTGGTCGTGTTGGTATTTCAACATAATCCGGAAAATAGGCCTGGCTTGGTGATGCTTCAAACGTTGTCGTACCTAACGTACCACCACTTGCGTTTAAATTTATGGTTATTACTCTGCCAAAGTTATACGTTCCAGGAGTTCCACCAGCATGAGCATCAAGCAAAACTTTCTCTTTAAACAATTCGCCGACTGTTTTTTGACCAGAATAATATGTTCCTATGGTTTGATAATCTGAAAAAGCGCGAAAAAATACTATTGTGATACCGACTCCTTCACCCTCGGAACCCTCGAACTTTAAAATATCATCTGTGTTTAAATAAACATAATTTAGTACCCGATTACCATCCTCATCCCAAACACCATCAGGTTTAAATGTATATGTTTTTCCAACACCATCCGTCACCACAATCTCAACATCCATCTCAACCCCATCAAGAGTAACCTTAAGCCACTCATTAGATTTAAATGCCTGATGGGCGATGACATACCACTCACCATCTCTGTTCTCTGCAGAGAAAAGTGAATCATTACTTCCATATGCATTTGTTACATTTCCTGAAATACCTACACAATCAAGAATCTCCTGAAGACGCACTTCACTGTCACCAGGAAGAACATACTGCATTTCACCATATGTGAATTCTACCTGATAGTATGAAAAACCTTCAGTCTCTGCTACTACTGCTGGTTTACTTCCTTCCGTGGTTGTGTCAGAGTCCAGCTTATCTACATTCATATCATCATCAATGTGATATATATCTGCTGTGAGGTTGGCATTATCTGCTTCGTTTGTTGCAAAGGAAACCTTTACTGTTCCCTTAGACGTATCTGGCTGTATCTCATTTCCATCCGCATCCAACACTTTGATATCAAATGTATATGAAGTTGCAACCTTTACATCATCGCTACGTTCTTCTTCCACAGCATTTTCTACCGACGCTTCTTCAGCAATTCCAACCGCACGAACAAAGAGGCTTGATCCTTTCGGGAACACCCCCTTGTCTGCTGATACCGTAACTTTGACACCATTTACAGTCTTACTCTCGTTAAATGCTATCTCCGTCTCTTCTACAGCTTCTGTTGCAGTTGCAGCCTCTTCTACCTTTTCTGCATCTTCTGTCACTTCCATTTCTTCCGCATCCGTTGTGGTCGAAATATCAATATCATTCTCCGCAAAAACTGGAAATGATATATTTCCAACTGCTAGGAATACCGACAGAAGAATCGCTATAGAACTTCTTAGATATTTCCTTTTCTCTTTAATCCTACTCCCTCTCTCTCTATTACCCATAGCAATCTCCTCCAAAAAAAATACATCAATTCTATCTATATTCAATAATTTATAAAAAAACACCGTATAATTAATTAAATTCTAACAAAATAGGCGTTCACAAACGTAACAGAAGATATATTTTCAACAAAAAAACACCGAAACAGTATAAACTGTTCCGGTATTTGATATAAATCTCTAATTTTTATTACTTTATTTATTAAAATATAACTCTCCGTTAGTCAGCTCAGCCCAGCTGTAATCCTTTAGGTACTCACCCTGATACGAATTAACTACATCCATATCACCTTCTAAAAGCCTATAATAATCACAGTCTATCATTTCCGTATGAATGGCTATCTGTCTATGTTTTCGGATAATAACATCTTCCATTCCAATTTCGCCAAGTGTACTTTTTAGATCACTGAGCAAGTTTCTAACTCTTTGCTGGACAACCTTTTTATCATGGCCGTCCTCCCACAACGCAAGCCCTATCTCCTCCGCTGTACATACCGCTCCTCTTCTGTCTATCAGATAAGCGAGTAGCTCCTTACTCTGTTTTCTGGTAAAGATAACGGGTTCGCCATTCCAATAAACATCAAAATGTCCGAAGCATTTCACTACGAGCTTATCCTTATCAGCCTCTCGTGGTTCAGGCATATAGCTAAGCTCTTCCCTTACATCTTCAACACTAATCGGTTTCAGAAGATAACCATTAGCCTTTATTTTAAATGCGTTAACCGCATATTTATCATGCCCTGTCACAAAAACAATCTTGGTTTCAGGAGATAAACTTTTAAGCTTCACAGCAAACTCAAGTCCTGATAATCCTGGCATCTCTATATCCGAGAAAACAACATCTGGCTTTTTTCCCTGGCTAATCGCCTCCAGTGCAGCGTCTCCACGAGAGAAGGTCATAACCTCAGCGCCTTCACACGCTTTCAGTAGTATATCCTTCGTTCCTTCCAATACTGGTTTCTCATCATCTACAGCAAACAGTAACATTACTCATCCCCCTGTGGAAGTATAATAGTTATAGTAGTACCTTCACCCAAACCTGATTCTACTTTTAAATCTCCACCAGCAATTCTTTTAAGTCTTTCTTTGACATTTTTTATTCCATTATGAGACCGGCCCTCGTCATTATTTGTTTCTTCATATATAAACCCCGGGCCATCATCCTTCACACTTATTTCTATTCTATCTTCATATCTTCTCGAGCTGATAGTTACTATTCCTCTACCTGTTTCGCTCTTCCGAACCCCGTATGATATAGCATTTTCAACCAATGGCTGCAAAGTAAGTGTTGGAATATCAAAATCCTTACACTCTAAATTATACTTTACATCCAGATCATCCTCAAACCTTAACTTTTGAAGCTTTACATATTGTTCCACATGTTTTAGCTCTGCCTCAAAGGGAATAGATTTATCCATAGTGATTGAATCCATGTTGTGGCGAAGATATGCAGAAAAATCAACGACTGCTTCCTCTGCTTTCTTAGGATCCTTACCACACAGATACTTTATTGAGGATAAAGAATTATAAAGAAAATGCGGATGTATCTGAGCCAGCAAAATATCAATTTTGAGTTGGGCATTTTCCTCCTGCTGTCTAAAGATCACGTCCGCCTGATCTGAGATTATATACGCAAACATAACCATCGCCGCAGTAACAGTACCGAGCACTATCATATGCACTCCTCGATAAAACATCTGTATGAGAATAGTTATAAACGGGATGATAGCATACAGAGCAAAAGCCTCTCTTTCCTTCTTTGATAGGTTATTCCATTTTTTTATCAGCGTTATAAGATTGACTACTGTTATAAAAAATGGCATAACAAGAAGCACCGGAAAATACTTTCCCCTCTCATATACATTTTCATTATTGATATGATATATGTTTTTAGAAAACTGAGCATATATAAGGATTACAACATATACTATCCATAAGCCAAATGCTATATAAACGCTTTTTTGTTTCACACAGTTTTTCTCCCCGCTCTGATGCAGAAGAAAGCATATGATCAGAACCTCAAGAATCGAGGACAGAAATGCCTGACTAAAAAGCGCAACTCGAGAAAGCATAACCCATCCAAAGCCAGACTGATCGTACGACACTTCTCTTATCATAATAAATGTCGTATATAAAATCAGTAAACTGAAGATAGTTATAAAAAATCTTCTTACTTTATTTTCGACGTAGCGGTCGAGTATTGCCTGCATTAGTCCAAAGGCACTTAAGGTCATACCTGCTACAGAAATAATCAAATTGGTTATACGAATTGCATCCATATAATTATTCCTTCGTCTTTTTATAAATGTTTCTTAGCTCCAAACAAAGTGGTTCGATGTCCTCGAGATTTGACGGAATATCCGTACATATAGCTATTATATATGGTGAGCTATCCTTTGGATAAATGATACCTCCATCGGTTGTTGCTCTATATCTTCCTTCACATATCCAGCCCGCCTTAGACTCCGTCCTATCCGTTAAAGCTAATAGTGTTTTTTCATTCATCTTTATTTCTACAGTTCCAAGGGAACTATGGATCGCAGATTGATTAGGATTTGTGAACCAATCCTTCATCTTACGACCTGTCTCATCTGTATTAAGAAAGAAGTAATTCTGAATCCAAAGCTTGGCGAGAGATCTTGCACTAAGCTGTGGATAGTGATAGGTTGCATTTCCCCTATCTATTCCAGCCTCTTCGCACCAATCGGCGAAGAAGGCATTTCCATAGCTTCTTCTAGTGTTACTATATATCTTATTATCCGAATTCTGAATAACCTGGATAAATGTATTAGAGTTTTTATCTACCATCTCTGGTTTATAAGCCGCTAGGGAGGCCATATATGGACCCTTGATGCAGCTGGCCGAATAAACAGTGCTATCCATGTTGTAGGCTACGCCCTTACCGTTATCGAGATTGATCATCACGAAGCCGGCTGTATTACAAGCTTTCAGTTCTTCAACAGTATTTAAAATGTTATTTTCATCTTCTCTATCCGGCTCATAACCGCCTAAACCAATTAGCTCATAATCTTTCTTAGAATTCTTGGTTTTTGCCTCTGGCATAGGAACAGCGTCTATCGAAGCCATAAGCTCATCCTTTGTAACAATGGCTCCATCAATGCCGAATATATAGTACTTATTATCTATCTTCTGAACACCTGTCTTCAGGCATCCTGTGTTATCTGCATAGCATTTCTTACCAAGATTATTGATCCATCCAGTTTCAGGATTTCCCTCTTCATCAAATATATATGTCTTCTTATCTATCTCACAAACACCTGTTGCTACGGAACCATCTTGGTTTACATAAAATTTACTACCATTATAATCCGTCCAGCCCTCTTCCAGAGTTCCATCCTCTGCAAATAGGTAGTCTTTTCCCTCTATTTCAACTCGTCCCGTACTAAGGACACCATCGTCATCAAAATGATACTTGGTTTTATCTATTTCCTGCCAGCCAGTAGCGACTTCATGCTCCTCCATCACATACATCTTGCCGGCTGATACATCAACCCATCCTGTCTGGAGAGCTCCTGTATCAGAAAATTTGTAGGTATATCCACCCACTTCTTTCTCTCCTATTAGAACATAACCCTCATCATCAAAATAGTACCAGTTGCCCTCTATACTCAGCCACTCACTTCTGGCCTCTTCGCCATCCAGCTTGGTATAGCTTATCCCCTTGGAATTATTTGAATCCCAGGTTCCTCTCTTATTTATCATAGTTACTAAGTAGTATGATACACAACCTGCAGCTACAATAAAAAGTACTATGACATATATATAAAGTTTTTTTCCACTTAACTTACTCAAAATGTATTTCCTTAAAAGTTCACAAAAGTTGTCATAGGAACCGTCCCTATTGGCCCCAAAAGTTGTCACAGGAACCGTCCCCATTGACAACTATAGCATATATTATAAGGTATTAAAATCTCTTTTGAACAAAAAAACACCGGCCACCTTACGGTGACCGGCGTCCTATATACTCTGATTAGAATAAGCTAGAATTACTCAGCCTTTGTTCCATCATACAGATCAACGAGACCCTGAAGATGAGCGAACTTCTTCTTTGAGTTCTCCTCAGCCATAGCAAAGAGCTTATCAGCCTTATCCTTATTAATCTTCTGAAGAGCTGTGTAACGAGCTTCTCCTGAAAGGAATTCCTGATAAGGAA
>DFEN01000008.1 GCA_002368685.1 Lachnospiraceae bacterium UBA3801 | reverse complement strand
AAATGGAATATAAAGTTCTTATGATCGACGATGATGAGGTTATAGCTCAGTCAACAGCTGAATACTTCAACATGTTCGACATTAAAACTGCATATGTGACGAGCTACGAAGAGGCAGTGGATTTTCTCGAGGAAAACCAGGTGTCGCTCCTTCTTCTGGATATTAATCTTGGAGATAAGTCGGGATTTGATCTCTGTAAGAAGGTTAGGAAAAACTATGATATGCCAATCCTTTTTATCAGTGCCAGAACCAGTGATGATGATGTGCTAATAGCTCTTAATATCGGCGGAGATGACTATATCAAGAAGCCTTATACCCTTAGCATACTTCTTGCGAAGGTGAAGACTATCCTGGCAAGATATGAGAAGGCAAAAGAGGATGCTGAGCAAGCGTTAAAGTCAAGTGGAGATATGACAAAAAAGATAGATGAAAGTTCAGGAGAAATTAGTCTATCAGATACTATCAGCCTGGATACAAATACTCATAAACTTAAGGCGGGTAATGAGTTTATTAGTCTTAAAGCTATGGAATATAAGATGCTAGTATATCTTCTTGAAAACCAGAACCGCGTTGTTACGAAGGATGAACTTCTAAAGAATGTATGGGATGATGAATTTATAGGGGAAGGAACTCTGGCGGTTCACATTCGGCATTTAAGGGAAAAAATAGAAAATGATCCAAAGAATCCGCAGATTATAAAAACTGTTTGGGGCGTTGGATACATGATTGAGAGGGATTTTAGTGTATTAAAATGAGGAATTATGCAAAAGCTGTTTTAGTATTTGGCATTTTTATGCTCACAGGTATCATTCTTTTTGTAAATGTATCTGGTGATATAAGTGAGAGTATTGCAGTGGATAATGAAAAACTCCTTATACTAAATGATATAGTCAAGGATGCTGAAGAGAAGATGGATTCACCCGATAGTCTGGAAGAAAAGGACTATGGGGTGGATTTTGTTGTTTTGGATAGCGTAGGAAATGAGGTGTATAAAACTCCCGGTGCAGAAAAAAGAATCAACGAAATAACTGACAATAAGGGAAGACTAACAGTTGAAGCTGCCAGCAAGAAAAGGCTTATCTATAGATACGTCATAAAGGACGAAAGGATTGTTGGCTCTGTTGTCCTGCTGGATACACCGGAGGAAGGTTATGCTCGGATAAAAAGAAAACTGGTTATGGGCGTGGCTATTATGGCACTGGTTTTCATAATAGGCGCCGTTATATATGGCTTATATATTGAGAAGAATATAGTGAAGCCATTTGATAGAATGCAGACCTTCGCAGGTAAGGTGGCAGAGGGAAAACTGGATGAACCATTGATGATGGAAGAAAATAACATGTTTGGTGCATTTACAGAAAGCTTCGACATCATGCGAGAGGAACTGGCTGAGTCACGTCAGCGAGAGATAGAACTTCAGCGTAAGGAGAAAGAGCTTATAGCCTCTCTTAGTCACGATCTAAAAACTCCTATAACAGGTATTAAGCTAACGGCTGAGCTTCTCGAAGCTAAGCTTAATAAATATATAAATGAAGAACCTGAGAAAAAAGCTTTAGGTGAGGGTACGACTAAGGAACTGGAGCTCGAGAGAGATACAGATATCTTAGATAAGCTGGATAACATTTATAAGAAGGCTGACCAGATAGACAGTCTGGTAAGCGATCTTTTCTCGACTACCCTCGAGGATCTGGGCGAATTCAAGATAAGCTTACATGACGAGGCTTCTAGTGTTTTAAGTGAGATAATTAAGAAAAATGATTCAAAGGGGCTGGTTAATGAGTCGCCGCTTCCAAAGCTGATTATTAATATTGACAGCAAGCGTATGAGTCAGGTGATAGGGAATATCATCAGTAATTCGTATAAGTATGCTGAAACTAAGATAGATGTTGATTATAGCGTTTCAGAGAAATACCTTGAGATGTCTATTAAGGATTATGGGCCAGGGGTTCCACGTGACGAGCTGGAGCTTATAACCAACAAGTTCTATCGTGGTAAAAGGGCAGAAAATGAAAAAGTGGATGGAAGTGGTCTGGGACTATACATAGCAAAGTCACTTATGCTTAAAATGAACGGAGAACTAATCTGTGACAGTGATGATAAAGGTTTCTCGGTTACACTTATGATTCCAATCAGCTAAAGTCAAAGGGAAATGTAATCAAGGACGATATTTTATATGAGTGGTTTAAAGAAAATAACGATGGGGATTCTTGCCCATGTTGATGCTGGAAAGACAACACTTACAGAAAGCATTTTATATAATCTGGGAATGATCAGAAATGCGGGTAGAGTTGATAATGGAGATGCCTTTCTGGATACAGATAATCTGGAGAAAAAGAGAGGCGTAACTATTCTGTCGAAGCAAGCGCTCTGCGATATTGACAAGGATAATGAACTAAATAATAGTGGTGATGACATCAGGATAACTCTTATAGATACTCCTGGACATGCGGACTTTATAGGTGAGGCAGAGAGAGCACTGTCAGTGCTTGATTTGGCTCTTCTTTTGGTTAGTGGGCCGGATGGGGTGACCGCTTCAACGAAACGTCTTATAGGCATGTTGGAAAAATATAAGATTCCTTATATGGTGTTCATTAATAAGATGGACATGTGTGAAAGGACTGAGGAAGAGCTTCTCTCTGAACTATTAGAGAAGGTTGGAGAAGGATTCATTAAGTATGAGGACATTTTCACTAAGTGGGAAGAGGTTGCTGCATTATCTGAAGTGACGATAGAGAAGTACCTGGAAGAGGAGAAGCTAAGTAAAGAGGATGTGACATCGCTCATTTCTTCTGGAAAGTTTCATCCTGTGGTTTTTGGTGCTGCTCTTAAAAATGAAAATGTTGATGAGTTAATCAGGATGATAACAGAATATCTGCCTGAGATTTCATTTAAGGATTCCTTTTCGGCTAAGATATTCAAGGTGAGCTTCGAAAATGGACAGAAGCTTTCCTATGCGAAGATAACTGGTGGAAGTGTAGCCGTTAGAGGGGAGATAGAAGACCCTCGACTGGCTGGCGAGAAAATTAGTCAGATAAGAAGCTATAGCGGAGTTAAGTATGTAAATGTAGATAAGGCGGAAGCTGGAGATGTAGTTGCTTTTCTTGGACTTGAACACACATTTGCCGGAATGGGTTTAGGCGAAGAGTTTGACGACGATGCGCCGGTCTGTCAGCCGGTGTTGAGATATGACGTAGTTCTTCCGACAGATGTTCCACTTCGAGTATTCCTTCCGAAATTAAGAGAACTCTGCGATGAGGATCCTCTTCTACAACTGGAGATAATAGGAGAGGATAGGGCGAGTATATCAGTTATGGGTTCCTTCCAGATGGAAATACTTAGAGAAAGAGTCCTGGAAAAATATGGAGTTCCAATTGACTTCGCAAAGGGAAGCTTTGTTTATAAGGAAACTATTGCTAGTCCAGTTATTGGATATGGACATTTCGAACCCCTTCGCCACTATTCAGAGGTGCAGATTCTGATGGAGCCTTTACCTCGTGGGACAGGTATTGAAGTGGCCAGTGATCTTAGTGTAAATGATCTGGATATAAATTGGCAGAAAACCATTCTCTCCACGATTACAGAGCATTTGCCCGTTGGTATTCTTACAGGGGCGGCGCTGACAGATATTAGATTTACACTGGTCGCAGGTAAGGCACATTTAAAGCATACAGATAGTCAGGACTTTCGTGAGTCGGTAAGGCGCGCAATTAGGCAGGGCCTCATGAAGGTGGGATGCGTGCTGCTTGAACCTATGTTTGATTTTAGAATAACTCTTCCTACAGAGAGTGTTGGCCGTGTGATGACTGAGATATCGGATATGGGTGGAAACTGTTCAATGGATGCAGAGGCAGGCTTAGTTGGAAATGCTCCTGCTAGATGTATAGCGGATTACCAGACCAGGCTGACGGAGTATACTTCTGGGCAGGGCGAGATTGAGCTTAAGTTTGCAGGATACCAGGATGCACCTGAAACTATTGCCGAGTCGGTGATAGAGGAGAGGGGATATAATCCTGATAATGATAAAGAGAATCCTTCCGGAAGTATATTTATAGATCATGGAGCGGGCTACTATGTGCCTTGGTTTGAATGTGAGGAACTTATGCATCTTCCGTCAAAGGAGTCTGAATATTTTGAACTGGATGATGAAACTGAAGATGAGAGGATAAATCGAGAGGCGGAAGCGCTAAAGCGCATCCATACCAGATCAGCAGAAGAAAGAGACATAGCACTTGGGACAGAAGAGATAGATGATATTCTTCGCAGTGCTACTCACTCCAATGCTGGTAAGGAAAACCGTAGGACGAAGCGGGTTTACCTTAGCAAGAGCACAGTTCAGGCAGAGGATAGGTCGAACAAGGCGAAAGGGGCTTCAATCAAAACGGCTGAAGCTAAGAAAAAATATCTTCTAGTTGATGGTTACAATATTATTCATGCCTGGAAGGAGCTGAAGAGCCTTCTGGCGGATGCAAATGCCTCAAAAGATAAACAGTCACTGGATTTAGAGGCGGCCAGGTTTAAGCTGCTTGATATGATGTCAGAATATAAGGCGCTTAAGGGTACTGAAATAATAGTAGTTTTCGATGCGTATAATGTAAGGGGGCATTTCACGGAGAAAATGGACTACCTGGGAGTTCACGTGGTTTATACGAAACAGGCGGAAACTGCAGATCAGTACATAGCAAGATTTACAGTGGAGAATTCTAAGAAGCTTGATATAACTGTCGCCACCTCAGATGGAATGATTCAGCTGATAATAAGAGGTGAGAATTCGAAGATGATGACGGCTTCTCAGCTCGAAAGTGACTACTTAATAAGCAGAAAAAATGTTGTCCTTTACCAATAAGGTAAAAGGACAACATTTTTAAGGTGTGGCTATAATTTATTTATTTTCCTGTATATTGTTCACCGATTGGTGTGATCTTTGCGTCATAGAAACCGAGCTTTTGAGCCATGAGCCTTGCGGTTTTCTCATCCTTTTCGTGACCGTTGACTCTTTGGGCGTTGGAGGCGCTGGCTCCGAGATGCAGTTCGCCCTGATCGTCTACATATACATCCAGCTGATATGTATTCCAGGTTCTTCTTGCGTGAACCGTGATATCATTCTTAAATACATATTCGTTAATGTCTGATTTTCTAATGTAGTCTCCATCTGGTCCGGTTGGGAACCATGCTGGATTACTCTCTTCATTTTCTGCAAGTGTTGCTTCCGTTTCTGGGCTAACATGTACAAGTCCGGCGTTAATCATTGCAAGAGCGCAACTTGCATCAGAACATCTTACCTCGTCCTTGTCAACATATACCCAGCCTCTTCTGAAATGTTCCTTTTCGTGAGTTACAGGATCTTCGTACCAAACGTCTCTTCCCTGAAAATCACTGGCAAATGGATATACATTAAGTGCATCCTTAATAAGACTTGCGTGGTATACGTCCTTTGCCTGACGAGCCTTCTCCATATAATGGATAACAGCCATGCTGATTACCATCGCAAGTATTGACATGATAGCGATAACAACTATGAGTTCAACTAGTGAGAAACCTTTATTGTTACGTTTCCTTCCACTTTCTTCCATTCTTTATTCCCTCCCAAGATAAAAAATGTCATTTTGATGTTTAAAATATAAAATATGTTCACAAAAAGTTTTAAATCTGTTTACAACTCGTTCATATTTCGTTCACATTATAGTTCTATCTGTTCATAATTGCAAGCGAATGTGTATTTTCTGTGAACAAAAAACCTCACAATCTTTTTTGTGCACTTTGCACAACTCCCATTTGATTGAATAAGTATGAATAGTTTTATACAATGGAGTCACTGTATTACCTTGATAATTAAGGAGAAGTTTTTAGTAAGTGAAGAGAAAGTGTAGAGAAGGTATGGAAGAAAAAGTAGTAGATATAAATAATATAGAAGAAAAGGATCTCGAGCTGGAAAAAAGAATAGAATATCTCGAAGAAAATGTCATAAAGGATGACATAGACAATCGAGGTATCAGAACCGGTATTCCTACTATGACGAAGAAGGACTACATATGGACAGGCATTTTCGCAGTGGTCTGCCTTATTCTTGTGATTATAGGGGGATGGGTTTAATGAATAAAGTAGAAAAGGCAATAGAGCAGGAGGTGTACTTTGGTACATATCCGGTCCTCCCTAAAGAAAGAAAATATGGTTTTATAGATGCGCTGCTAGTGCTTTCGGGCTATTGTATAGCAACCTGGAGTTATACTCAGGGTTCCTATCTGGCTACGCTGGTGAATTTTAAACAACTTATCATAGGGGCATTTTTTGCAGCCCTCTTCATGCTTCTTATATATCAGATTCCGGTTATTTTATCAGTTAGATATGGAATAGATATCTGGATATGGCTTAGGAGTGTCTTTGGCTTTAAGGGGGTAAATGTTGTAACTATTCTTATTATTCTCGTAAATTTCCCTTGGTATGCAGTATGCTGTGAACTCTTTGCGGATTCGATGGAGAATCTGCTGGGGCTTTTTGGTATATCGCTTTTTTCAGGGGGGCATCTGGTGCTGAGTATATCCTGTGTAGTGCTGGGTACCTTTATCGCATATAGAGGTATAGGAAGTATTACTTGGACAACTAGAATACTTGTTCCACTGCTTCTCCTCGTAGGTGTAGTGGTAGTAATAGTAGGTTTCACATCGGTTCCTATAGAAGTTATATGGAATTATAAACCTGAGCTGAGTGGGGATGTGAGCCAGACTACTAATTATATCCTTTCTATAGAAGCAAACTTTGCTTTTGTGATAACTCTTGTTGGTGGAATGGCAGAGGTCCCTAGACTATGTAAGTCAGAGAAGTCTGGCTTCTATGCAGGAGTTTTGGGACAAGGACTTGCGGGTTCCTTCTTCGTGGTAGTTGGAGCAGTTATGGCAATTGCTATGCATCACGTCACAGGAGAAATGATCGACGATCCAACGATGATGCTGGCGACACTTTCGGCGCCAATACTTGGACTGTCGTCGCTTCTGCTCGTTGCATTTGCAAATATCGGAACTCAGGCAGTAGGTTCATATATCTATGGAGTAATGCTGAAATCAACATTTCCGAAGCTTTCCTATAGAGAGCTTATTCTGATTCTCGGGGCGTACGTAACAGCACTCTGTGTATGGGGCAAGATAACAGAATATTTTGGAAGCTTCCTGACCATAGGGGCACTTGTTTATGCGCCGCTGGCAGCACTTCTGGTAGTTGACTTCTTCCTGGTAAGAAAGCAGAAACTTGATCTAAGAAGTGCTTACGGACTGGAGGGTCATCATTCCTATGATTATACGGAGGGCTTCAATATAGTTGGAATGGTTTGCCTGGCGGTGGGCTTTATTCTTTCCCTTCTTATATACAATCCGATCAAGGGTGTGGTTCATATACCAGTGCTCTTTGTTCTGACTCCAACGGGATGCTCGTTCCTTGTGACGGGAATCCTTTATTATCTGCTGTGTAAGCTCGCGCCTATAAGACGATATGTTAGAAAGGATGCTTATGTTGTTCCAGATAAGAAACCATTTGATAGGGACAGGGTTCCGCCTAAACAGAATCTGTTCCTCTTTCCTTTGATGCTTCTTATCTGTAAGATACTAACGTCGAAAAACAAACTAAAAATAGATAAACACAATATGGAAGGAATTAAGCCGCCATTTTTAGTTTTGGGTACGCACCAGTCCTTCACGGACTTCTATGTAACTCCACTTTGCCTCGCGCCTTATAGGGCGAATTATATATCTGAACTGGAGGGCTTCGAGAATTTTGGTGAGTGGATATACAGACAGGTGGGCTGTCTCGGAACCAGGAAGTTCATCAATGATCAGGCGCTTATCAAAAATATCAGAAAGGTGATTAAGCGAAAGGGTATCATGGTTATCTACCCGGAAGCAAGATATGCAAATGTCGGAACTCCATCTGAGATTCCACTATCAGTTGCGAAGCTCGTTAAACTCCTTAAGGTTCCTGTTGTGACGGTTAATATGCAGGGAAACTATCTGATGTCACCTATATGGAATCTGAAGGAAAGGAAGTCGGTGAAGCTTCATGCGGATGTGACCTGCGTCCTTAGTGCGGAGGATACAAAGCAGCAGAGTGTGCAGGATATTCATAAGATACTAACCGAGAGTTTGGACTATGATGAATATAGATACCAGCGTGACAATAATATGGTGATAGCGGATGATTTTAGAGCTGAGGGACTTCATCTGCCGCTTTATAAATGTATATGCTGTGGCAAGGAATTCAAAATGATAACTACAGGAACGGAGATAAAATGTGATTCCTGTGGTGCGAGTTTTGAGATGGATGAGCTGGGCACGCTACATAAGAAGAGTTCGCAAGAACTTCTGTTAAGTGACAAGGGGGATGAGCTCTACATTCCTGACTGGTATGACTGGGAAAGAGAATGTGTTAACGAAGAGATAGATGCAGGTGAATATGGCTTAGATATACGAGTCAAGATAGAGGCTTTGCCGAACTCCTTCAATTTTGTTGATTGTGGAGAGGGACGACTGGTTCATAATCTAAATGGCTTTGATCTGACCTTTTATAATTACAGAACTGACAAAATGGAAACTCTTCATTTTGCGCCGAAGTCTACTATATCGATTCATACAGAGTATGACTATAGAGGTAAGGGACAGTGTGTTACTCTGTCGACAATGGATGATACATTTTTCATTTACCCTCTTGAAGACGGGTTTAATGCTACAAAAATCCAGTTTGCTACAGAGTATCTCGCTAAGAAATAATAGCTTCTATATATACATATTTTTTTAATAAAAGACAAATTGGAATAAATAGTGCTATTATGCCTAAATAATGTTAAAATGATTATGATATAGAGACCATCGAAGATGGGGTTAGGAGCTTTATGATCTCTGTTCATAGAAAGTGGGAAGCTACTGAGGGAACAGATCTTGCCGCAATTATAGATAATTATGTATCAGTCGGGATTGTTAGTAATATAGGCTGATAAGCATTTATATTATTTGTATAAATGATAAACGGAGGAGTTTAAATGGGGAATGATGGAGTGAAAACTACGTTTTCAGATTTGGCGTCAGCTCTGGCAAACGATTATGAGAGTATCTATCTTATTAAATCAGAGGATGACAGCTATGTCGAATATAGTGCATCAGGAGCGGAAAAAGAGCTGGTTATTGTTTCTTCTGGAGATGACTTCTATGCAGATACTGTAATCAACTGTAGGAAAATGGTATGGCCAGAGGACCAGAGCTTCTTTCTTAGGTCGTTTAAGAAGGAAAATATAATCAAGGCTCTGGAAAATGGTGATTCCTTCTGTCTTAGATATAGACTGAATATTGATAATAAGCCTATCTATTTCTCTCTGAAATCAATGATGATGAGCAATGGGGATATTGTAATCGGTGTTCAAAATATCGATAAGGTTGTTCGTCGTCAGCAGAAAGATAATGAGAAGAATGCTATTTATGCTGAAATTGCAAAGTCCCTAGGCAGTATGTTTGAGGTTATCTATTACATAGATATTCAGACGGGACATTATATAGAGTACTATTCCAGTGAGTCTTTCTCCAATCTTATCAAGGGTGAAGAGAGAGATGATTTCTTTCTTAATCTCCAAACTGATATAGAGAAGCATATATATCCTGAAGATAGAGAAATGCTTCTCTTCGAATTGGAACAAACCAATCTTCTTAATACCCTTAAAACTTCAAATAGTTATTCCACAGTATATAGACAAATGGTAAATGACGAGATGAGATATGTCAGTTTATTTGCGACAAAGCAAGGAAAAGATGAAGAGCATCTTGTTATTGCTGTGCGTAATGTGGACACACAGGCTAGAAATGAAGCTGACGTATTGCCTGATAGCCAGCTGTTTAATGAGGTGGCAATTGCTCTGGCTCAACGTTACGAGGTAATCTACTGTGTTGATGTTGAAACAAATGAATACACGGAGTATTTTGCTTCGAAGGATTTCGCAAAGCTTGAAGAGGGTGGAAAAGGAAAAGATTTCTTCATTGATACTCAGAATAGAATGAAAAATGAGATTCATCCAGACGATTTGCATATGATGTCTGTTGCTATGGATAAGACGAAGTTTATGAAGAATCTCGAAGAGAGCGGCAAGCTTTTCTTTAGCTATAGACTTATCATTGATGGTGAACCTCTCTATATGGCGCTATTTGCAGTTCGTCCTATGATGGATTCAAACCATATCATTATTGCTGTTGCAAATATTGATTTCGCAAAACGTAAGGAACTTGAATTCGAACAAAAAATTGGTGGAGGGGTTAATCTATCAAATCGTGATCCGCTAACAGGACTCTATAATAAGCGTTTCTATGTTCAAAATGAAATGAGAATAGATAATGCAATATATGAAGAAAATAATTTGAAATTTGCTGTAGTTGTTTGTGATATAAATGGGCTCCGCGGTATTAATGATAAGCGGGGAATAAAAGCGGGAGATGATTATATAAATGAAGCAGCGGATCTGCTAAAAAGTGTTTTCACCGATGTGGATATATATAGGGTTGGCGGAGATGAATTCTGTATTATCCTGATGGAGGACAAGTATGAGGACAGGGGTAGCTATATAGATAAGCTGGTGGCTCAGCTGCTCTTTAACAAAGATAATGCGAAAGCTACCGTAGCCTACGGAATCTCTGAATATAAGCCAGATAGAGATATGAAGGTTCAGGATGTTTATGAACGTGCTCAGAAGGCGATGATTGTCAACAAGAAGTCGCTTAGAGCCCTTTTAGATAAAAGTGATACCACAAAGGCGGATAAATTCTTAACTACACAAAGTGATGATCAAAAGACGAGATTTTATGAGCTTTTTATAAAGCTCGTTTCACTTATGACAGATTTCAAGGCTAGTATAGAGGCAAATACTCCGGAGATAGAGAATATACTTGTAGAAATCTGTAGTATGTTCAGGCTCTCCAAGGCGGTAACCAGACTCTATAAAAATCCAAAAGACGAAGCTCAGGGAATTGGAGAAACGCTTAGTTGCTATGATACAGGTGTAGATGGCGAAGAGATAATAAGCTTCAGAGTTGTTACGAGCGTGATGTCAATTGGTGTTATGAGAGTCTATATGTCTAAGGATGAGACGCCTCTTGCCGAAGAAGAAAAATGGTACGTTGAACTCACTATGAGAACGGTTCTTAGCTATGTGACAAGAAACAGACTAAAGGACATGGTTTATGAACTGGCTTACTTTGATGATTTTGGATATGAAAATCAGAGAAATTATATGCGCTATTTAATGCAGAATAGAGACCGTCTAAATGGCATGATAGCTATTAGATACAATCTATTACATTTCATTCTTGTCAATCAGGAACTTGGGCGAGTTATTGGGGATAAGGTTATGAGACGCCACTATGAGGGACTCAAGGAGATTATTGGCAAGGACGGTAAACTGGTTCGTCTGGGTGGAGATAATTTTATAGCTATCTTTGGATACCAGAAGATGGGAAATGTTTTTACCTATCTAAGAGAAACGCCAGTAATATATGATTCTAAAAATGGAAAGTCAGTTAATATTAGCTGTACAGTTGGAGTGTATCGTTTGCCTAAGAATGAAAAACTGCAAAATCCGGGAATTATCATGGAAAAGACAACGATAGCCTTCTTTAATGCCAAAGCTGGTGGAAATGAGAAGGTAGTATTCTTTGATGATTCCTTAGTTGCAAATAGAGAACAATCTATGAATGTTCAGAGAATGTTCCCAGAGGCAATTAGGAATGAAGAATTCAAAGTATATTATCAGCCAAAGGTTCATACTGAAACGGGTAGAATAATCGGAGCAGAAGCGCTTTGCCGATGGTTTCATGAAGGAAAAATGATCAGTCCGGGACAGTTCATACCAATGCTTGAGGAAACTGATGATATCTGTACACTTGATTTCTATATGTTTGAACATGTATGTAGAGATATCAGGAGATGGCTGGATCAGGGCATGACGGCCATTCGAATATCTGTCAATCTGTCACGTAAGCATATGCATAACAGTAGTCTTGTTGAAACACTCCTCAAGATTATAGATAGACACAATGTTCCGCATAGCTGTATAGAGGTGGAGCTAACAGAGACAACCACAGACGTTAATTTCGCAGATATAAAGAGAGTTGTTAATGGACTTCAAAGTGTTGGAATCTTCACATCAGTCGACGACTTTGGTATGGGATATTCGTCCCTGAATCTTATCCGTGAATTGCCATGGAATGTGTTGAAGGTTGATAAGAGCTTCCTTCCAACAGAAGAGGATAATGCCACCAGCATTAACAGCATTATGTTTAGAAATGTTATAGCTATGGTTAATGAAATGGGAATTGATTGTATAGTCGAAGGTGTAGAAACAGAGAAACAGCTTGAGATTCTCAGAAACAACAACTGCTTCTATGCGCAGGGCTTCCTTTTCGATAGACCACTCCCGGTCGAAGACTTCGAACAGAGAATGACCAAGGGCTACTACGAAGTGAATTAATATGATTAATGAATGAGTATATAGGGACGGTTCTTATTTACTCACTTTCAAAAAGTGAGTAAATAAGAACCGTCCCTATATACTCATTTAATATCCGTCTCCATATAATCATCTTTCGTAAAAAAACGAAAAATTTAAAGAAGATATTTTGTTTTATTGAAAAAAGACAGATGGTAAAATATGTACTATCTATAATAATGGGAGGTTCTGACATGGAAGTAGCTGAGATAAGAGAATTGATAGATGCAGGTAAGACTGCAATAGGGATAGAGTTTGGTTCCACAAGAATCAAGGCGGTTATGGTTGATTTGGCTGGAAAGCCAATAGCACAGGGAAGTCACGGCTGGCAGAATCAGTTTGAAAATGGTGTATGGACCTACAGCTTAGATATGATATGGAAGGGTCTCCAGGATGCTTACAGTGATATGGCTGCAGATGTAAAGAAGCAGTATGACACAGTAATTAAAACTACAGGAGCTATTGGTTTCAGTGCAATGATGCATGGCTA
>DFEN01000170.1 GCA_002368685.1 Lachnospiraceae bacterium UBA3801 | reverse complement strand
TAAATGGTATTGATGAATATAAAGTTGTTATTGATGGCATTTTCGGCGTTGGGCTTACTAGAGATGTAACAGGAGTTCAGGCCGAAGTGGTAGATGCAATAAATGCTACTCCTTCAACTACATTTGTTGTTGGAGTTGATATTCCAAGTGGAATAAGTGCTGATACAGGGCGTATACTTGGAAGGGCAGTCAGATGTGATATGACAGTTACATTTGAATATATAAAGTATGGAATGCTTCTGAATGAAGGCCGCGAATACTCCGGCGATATCCGCTGCAAGAGTATAGGTCTATACGTTCCTGAAGATGTAAAAAAAATGGCGGAGGTTCTTCGTGATCAGGGTGTATATGACATTAGTGAGGCTGAGATAGCGCGTAATAGTCAGACGGCGACTGAAAATATATACATTTGTCATGAATATGAGGATGCGGAGGTTGCCAAGATCCTACCTGCCAGAAAGGGCGATTCAAATAAAGGTACCTATGGTAAAGTCCTCATAGTAGCAGGCTCCAGGGATATATATGGTGCAGTCTATATGGCGGCGGAAGCGGCTTATAGAGTTGGTGCAGGCCTGGTTAAGGTTGTAACTGATATAAGAAATAGAGATATTCTATGTGACAAGCTGCCCGAGGCGATGATACTTACATACGATACAGATAGCATCACGGAAGGCAGAGGAAAAGGGCTTTTTAGAAAGGGCGCTGAAGTCAGCTTAAATGATGAGTTTGTTGAGAACTTCAAATCCTCAGTTAAGTGGGCGGATGTAATACTTGCAGGACCGGGACTGGGTACGAGTGATATATCAAAGCAGCTGATGAGACATTTGGCAGATACAGTTACGGAAGGTCAGAGACTGATACTTGATGCGGACGCACTGAATATTATTTCAATGGACTCTTCGCATGAATGGTTCAAGTCCTTCACATCAAAGCTCGGAAAAGGAAATGTAATAATAACTCCGCATATGATGGAGATGCTTAGAATAGTTAAGGCTGGATACGACAAGGAAACATATGACCTTATGCTAAGCGGACTAGGATATAGTGATGGCATTCAGCTCCTTAAGGACTTTAGAAAGAGTCAGGCCTATAGTCTGGCGTATAATGAAGGCATAATAGTTGTTCTTAAAGATGCAAGAACAGTTGTTGCTTACAGGAATAATCTGGAGGATGCTTCTGGTATGGAAGGATATGCCAGAGAGTGTCCGTTGTATATAAATACTACCGGGAATTCCGGTATGTCTAAGGGTGGATCTGGAGATGTCCTAGCCGGTATGATAGCGGGACTTCTTGCGCAGTGTGACAAGGGAAGAATACCAGATATGGTTTGTGCAGCTGTGAACCTTCATGGCAGAGCAGGCGACAAAGCAAGGGAAGAAGTTGGAGAGTATCCGATGATGGCAAGGGATATAATTAAAGCAATATCAGTTCTCTGCCATTCCGAAGGATGAAATGAAATTGGCGATTTGGAGAATCATAAATATATAAGAGGAAAAATCATGAGTTACAGAAGAGTAGAAGCAGACATAGACTTAGATGCAATCAGATATAATATCGAGACAGTGAAGGCACTGAATCCAAGTGATAAGAAGACCTGCCTTGTCATTAAGGCGGATGCTTATGGACATGGTTCAGTTCCTCTCGCAAAGGAAATGGATGATCTGGCGGACTACTATGCAGTAGCCACTATGGATGAGGCGGTGGAGCTAAGAAATGCTGAAATTACGAAGCCTATTCTGATTCTTGGATATACAGATGTGGAGGACTATGTAAGGGCAATAGAGCATAATGTGACTATTGCTATATATGATAAGGACGAGGCCGCAAAGCTTTCTGAAATTGCACTACGCTTGGGAAAAAATGCAAAGGTTCACATCAAGGTTGATAGTGGTATGAGTCGCATAGGCTTCCAGTGCAAAGATTCTGAAGTGGAGCTTGCGATGGATGTTTACAATATGGAAGGTGTAGATGTTGAAGGCATCTTCACACATTATGCTAAGGCAGACTATATTGACAAATCAGATGCTAAAAAGCAATATGAAAACTTCAGCTGGTTCGTATCTGAAATGGAAAGCCGCGGAGCCAGTTTCGAGATAAAGCATATCGATAACAGTGCTGGTGCCATGGAGATACATTCTGATGGCTATAATATGTACAGGCTTGGTATAGTAATCTATGGTCTATATCCATCAGAGGAGATAGATAAGTCAGTTGTTCTTAAGCCTGCCATGACACTTAAGTCTAAGGTGGTTCATATTAAGACGCTTCATGCAGGTCGCGGAGTAGGATACGGATGGACCTATACAACTGAGAAGGATACTAGAATAGCTACTGTAGCAGTTGGATATGCGGACGGTTATCCTAGAGCACTTTCAAATGTCGGAAGAGTTCTTATAAATGGACAGTACGCGCCAATAGTAGGACGTGTATGCATGGACCAGATAATGGTGGATGTTACTGAGATAGATAAGGCGTCACCAGTTAAGGTAGGCGACGAAGTAGTTCTTTTTGGAACTCAAGGGGACAGGAGCATTTCCGTTGAAGAGGTTGCTGAACCTGCTAATAGCTTTAATTATGAGGAAGTATGTAATATCAGCAGACGAGTTCCAAGAGTATATATGAAAAATGGAAAAGAATGCTACGTGGTAAATTATTTAGTTTAAGCGGCTATATTTGTGTAGACAATTTAGCTATATTAGTCGATTAAATGAAGTATTTATGATACAATGAAAAGACAGTTATTAAATTAAATCATAATAGGAGTTTTATGTTTAAGAAAAAAGACGAAGAACAGGTAGAAGAAGAGATTCTCTCCATGGTCGAGGAGGGGCAGAAGTCGGGCTTCATTCAAGAGGATGAGGTGGAGATGATTTCGAATATCCTTGATCTGGATGATATGCAGGTCAGAGAAATAATGACCAGTCGCAGTAATATCTACGCTGTGAATAAGGAATCAACGATAGGTGAGATAATAAACGATTGCCTGGACAGTGGTTATTCGAGATATCCTGTATATGAAGAGGATATTGATAATATAATCGGAATGGTACACCTAAAGGATATGACCAAGCTGTACCTTGAGAATCCGGAAGCCAGTGTTACAGACGTGATAGAAGAAGCACTTATTATCCATCCGGCGTACGATACGCTGAAGCTTCTGAAGACGATGCAAAAAGAGAAGAAGCATATGGCTATAGTTCTTGATGAATATGGTCAGACAGATGGACTGGTAACGCTGGAGGATGTTCTCGAAGAGATAGTTGGAAATATCTGGGATGAACATGATTCTGAAACTGAAGAAGTGATGGAAACTAGTAACGATGGTTATGTGGCAGATGGAATGATCAAGCTGCATGATCTGGAGTCGGAGATAGAGGGGCTCGAGTTTCCGGACACAGATATAGAAACCCTCAATGGATTTCTTCTCTATAAGCTGGGAGGATTTCCAAAGGAGGATGAGAATCTTCATATTGATTATGGGGGATTCTCGTTTGATATTCTTGAGGTCGAGGATATGCTGATTAAGTCGGTTAAGATTACAAAGATGAGCGAAAGTGAGCCACAAGATTCCGAGTAACTAAAACAAAAGCTTTCAAGAATGATTTGAAGATAATAATCGGACAAAGTGGCTAAGTATAAAAATAGAAAAAGGAAGTAAGAGGAAAAATAAAATGTCAGGACATTCAAAATTTGCAAACATTAGAGTTAAGAAGGAAAAGAACGATGCAGCTAAGGGAAAGGCTTTCACAGTCATTGGACGTGAAATTGCTGTAGCAGTTAAAGAGGGTGGCCCAAACCCAGATAATAATTCAAAGCTGCGTGATGTAATAGCAAAGGCAAAGGCTAACAACATGCCAAATGATACAATCGAAAGAGGTATCAAGAAGGCTGCTGGTGATCTTGAGAATGTTAATTATTCATATAATACATATGAGGGCTATGGCCCAGGTGGAATAGCTATTATAGTTAAGTGCCTTACAGATAACAAGAACCGTACTGCTGCAAACGTAAGAAGTGCATTTACAAAGGGCGGCGGAAGTATCGGTACTACTGGATGCGTATCTTATATGTTTGATGAGAAGGGACAGATTATCATAGCTAAGGAAGATACAGAGCTTGAGGCGGATGATCTGATGATGATGGCACTTGAGGCAGGTGCTGAAGACTTCGCAGAGGAAGAAGATTCTTTTGAGATAATCACTGCTCCAAATGACTTCTCAGATGTAAGAGCTGCACTTGAGAAAGAAGGAATAGTAATGGCCTCTGCAGAGGTTACAATGATACCTCAGAACTATGTGGCAGTAGCATCTGAGGAAGATCAGAAGAATCTTGATAGAATACTTGATCTTCTGGATGCAGATGATGACGTTCAGGATGTATATACAAACGTAGAATAACTAGAATGAGGAGGGGAACGTATGGAAAAATTCGTAATCACTATAGCTAGAGAGTATTGCTCCGGTGGTCAGAAGATTGGAACAAGACTGGCGGAAGAACTTGGGGTTAATTGCTATAACAGCGAGATGTTCAGACTTGTATCTAAGAATGAAAACATGAAGGATGATGCCGTCGCACATGATGACAGAATCAAGGATACTTCTCTATTTGATGTAGCGAAAGCAATATATACAGATCCACTCCCTTCACCAGAGGTTGATGATGTGCTGACAACAAAGATTGCTGATGACGATATGGTATATATCAGGAATATATATGACTATCAGTCAGAGATAATCACTGAGCTGGCTCATAGAGAGTCCTGCATCATTGTTGGTAGATGTGCTAATTACATTTTGAAGGATAATCCAAATGCGATAAATGTATTTGTCCATGCTCCTATTGGTTTCAAGATGAAGAGAGCAGCCTCTAGACATTACATGCCAGAGAATGAGCTTAGAAACTATCTGGCTAAGGTTGATGAGAGAAAGGCTGACTACTATTTCAAGTATACTGGATGTGAGTGGACAGATATTAAGAACTATGATTTATCACTAGACACATCGAAGCTGGGTATCAGCGGATGCGTAGATATGATTAAGAAATTTCTAGAAATCAAGCTTAATAAATAGTGTTAAAACTTAGTGTTTAATGATATAATTATGAGTGGGTATTTTCAGTTAACTGGGAGGATTTAGTGTATGAAAAAAGTAGCATATATTGCTTCAGAATGTGTTCCATTTATTAAGACCGGCGGACTTGCAGATGTAGTAGGAACACTTCCTAAGAAGTTTAATCGTAATGAATATGATGTAAGAGTCATTATTCCTAATTATATGTGTCTTCCTGAGAAGTTTAAGAAGAACATGAAGTATATAACACATTTCCATATGGATATCGGCTGGAAGCAGCAGTATGTTGGTGTTATGTACATGGAGTATGAAGGAGTTCCTGTATACTTCATCGATAATGAATATTACTTCAACGGATTCAACATTTATGGCGATGTTAAATGGGATATAGAGAAGTTCTGCTATTTCTGTAAGGCGGCTCTATCAATTCTCCCAAGTATAGGCTTCAGACCTGACATTATTCACTGTCACGATTGGCAGTCTGGTCTGGTTCCGGTTTATCTTAAAACGCTTTTCGCTAGTAATCCATTTTATCAGGGAATCAAGTCAATTATGACTATTCATAATCTTCAGTTCCAGGGTCGTTGGGATATCAAGACAGTTCAGGAGTATTCCGGACTTCCAAGTGATCTCTTCACACCTGACAAGCTGGAAATGAATAAGGATGCAAGTATGCTGAAGGGCGGACTTGTATATGCGGATAAGATTACAACAGTTTCGAATACTTATGCTCACGAGATTCAGACTCCATATTATGGTGAAGGTCTAGACGGTTTGCTGCAGGCACGTTGGCAGTCTCTATGGGGCATAGTAAATGGTATTGATTATGACATTTTCAATCCTGCTAAGGATGAGAAGATAGAATGTAAATATAATACCAGAAACTATAAGAAGAATAAGGTTAAGAATAAGCTTGCGCTTCAGAGAGAACTCGGACTTCCCGAAGATGAGAATGCTTATATGATGGGTATAGTATCTCGACTCACGGATCAGAAGGGACTTGATCTGATAGATCACATCATGAACGATATCATGACGGATGGTACTCAGCTCGTTGTTCTTGGAACTGGAGATAGAAGATACGAAGAAATGTTTAAGTATTATCAGGGCTTCCATCCTGCTAAGCTTTCAGCGAATATTTACTTCAGTGATGAGTTATCTCATAAGATATATGCAGGTTGTGATAGTATACTTGTTCCATCAAGATTTGAGCCTTGTGGACTGACACAGCTTATGGCTCTTAAGTATGGTTCTCTTCCAATAGTTCGTGAGACAGGTGGACTTAAGGATACAGTAGAGCCTTACAACGAATATGAAGGAACCGGTACTGGTTTCAGTTTCGCTAATTATGATGCAAGAGAGCTTCTGAATACTATTAATTATTCAAAGCGCATCTTCTTCGATGATAAGCCAGCATGGCAGGAAATGATGAAGAGAGCTATGCAGAAAGATTTCAGCTGGGATCAGAGTGCTAAGATTTACGAGCAGCTCTATTCAGAGATTTAAATATTGAAACAAATGAAGTGAGTAAATAGGGTCGTTTCTGTTTTGCACATATGCAAAACAGAAACGTCCCTATTTGCACACCCGTCCCTATTTATTCAATACATCTAAGATGAGGCAGTTATGGCATACGATGGTATAGTGATAAGTGGTGTAATTAAAGAGATTAAGGATGCGTGTCTGGGCGGAAGAGTTGTTAAAATCCAGCAGCCAACCTCTGAAAGTATTACACTTACAATAAAAGGTTTTAAAGGACAGACTAAGGTTTATATTTCTGCAAGCCCTGGTCTACCAATTGTATATCTTGCGGATAAATTACCTCAGGCTCCGATGCAGGCTCCTGCATTCTGTATGTTACTTAGAAAGCATTTATCAAATGGTAGGCTGGTTGACATAAAACAACCAGGGTTTGACCGAATATATGATTTTGTATTCGAACATCTGGACGAGATGGGAGATCTGGGTGAACGTCATCTCATAATCGAGATAATGGGTAGACAGAGTAATATTATTCTTACAGATTCTGATATGGTAATAATGGACTCTATCAAGCGTGTAATGCCAGATCTTAGTGAGGCGGTTTCAAAGGATGACGATAAGAAGATAAGGATAATATATCCTGGTCAGGTTTATGAATATCCTGATTCGCAGGGGAAGATTAATCCTCTGGATGAGGAGAAGCCTTTCGATAGATATACCTTTGAGAAGAGACTAGTTTCCTCGCAGCTTCCTATTCCGAAGGCGATTTATACTTCTATAACGGGCTTTTCTAAATCTGCTGCGGAATATATAACAGCCTCTGCTGGTGTGGATGGAAGAAAAGGCTTTGGAGATATAACAGTAGAGGAAAAGGATAGAATATATGACGAGATACAGGGGGTTATAGCTAGAATTAAAGCAGGCGAATATACCCCTGGAATCATTTATTCTAACGGCGTTCCAAAGGATTATATAGCGACTCTTTCGGAGACTGATATAGAGGCTAAGAGATTCGACTCGATATCGGAGCTACTGATTGATTTCTATAACAATAAAGAGAAACAGTTAAATGTCAGAAATAAATCAGCTGATATCAAGAAGGTTGTTCAGTCTGCGATAGAAAGAACTAGCAGGAAGTACGACCTGCAGCTGGGACAGCTGAAGGATACAGAGGATAGAGATAAATACCGTATATACGGCGAGCTTCTTAACACCTATGGATATGAACTTCAAGGTGGTGAGAAGTCCCTTAGATGCACGAATTATTATGATAATCAGGAGATAGATATTCCTCTTGACGAAGATCTTAGTGCAAAGGAAAATGCTCAGAAGTATTTTGCTAAGTACAATAAGAAGAAGAGGACATTTGAGGCCCTATCTAATTTCATTGTAGAGACGAAGGCAGAACTGGAGTATCTGCTCTCAGTTAAGCATTCGCTTGAAATAGCTGAGACAGACTCCGATATAGCTGACCTTAGAAGAGAGCTGGAGGAGACTTCAATCCTTAAGAAGAAGGGGAGAGACAAGGGCGACAGAAGAAAAGAAAAAGGCCGTCCACTTCATTTTATATCCAGCGTGGGATATGATATATTTGTAGGTAAGAATAATATTCAAAATGATGAGCTGACATTTAATATTGCTACAGGTAAGGATCTGTGGTTTCATGCTAAACAGATGCCGGGCTCACATGTAATCGTTAAACTCAAGTCCAGTGATAAGGGACTGGAGGATGTTCCGGATAGTGTATTTGAGGAAGCGGCTTCGTTGGCGGCATTTTACTCAAGCGGTAGTGCTGCACCGAAGGTGGAAATTGACTATACGGAGAGAAAGAATCTGAAGAAACCGCCACAGGCAAAACCAGGATATGTAATATATCACACAAACTATTCGATGATGGCGGAGCCGAAGACTCTGGGGCTGGAGAAGGTAGCAGACTAAGGGGAATAGTATGCATCATATCATTGCAGACGAATTTCATCTGGCATTATATATTGTGGCATTTATGGTGTCGCTTGCAATCTTAATGCAGACTATAGTTCAGAAGAGAACTGACAAGGTTCAGAATCTGGGCTTTATTCTGATGGTACTTATCATCATAGTGAATTCCCTTACAGAAACCATAAATGAATTTATAAAACCAGGTCTTCTGGAAAAAGAACATTTCATCGTAATAGATGATTTCTGTCATCTGTTCTATTTCATGACACATTCACTTATACCTGCCGTATTCCTGTTCTATGTGGCCAGCCTTACGGGCTCACTCAGACGTAGGAAGAATTGGCATGCACTTCTCTTTATTATTCCGCTTTTTATTCTGGAGATAATAATAACAACTAATCCATTTACGAACCTTATATATGATCATGGACCTCAGGGTGAGTTTGAGAGAAATTGGGGCGAGTATATAATCTATGCACTTGCAGTTATCTATATTGGTATCGCGGTGTATAACATTTTCCATTATTGGAATGCGATAACATTTCGAAATAGGCTATCGCTTATAGGATTTCTTGGACTTGTTTTTACCGGTATTCTCATTCAGCTGGTATATAAGGATATCAGGGCGGAGCTTTTTGCTGAGGCGCTTGGAATGCTTGGAATCATGTCATCCCTCGAAAATGAAGATGACAGAATGTTTATAGAGATGGGCGTTTATAACCGAGTTGGACTAAGCGTAGATCTGGATAACAGAATAAATACTAATGAAAGGACAGTAATAATAAGTATTCGAATATCCGAAATCGGGACGACTCTTAGAAGCCTCGGACTTAAGAATATAAATGTCCTCACAGACGAGATAACAGAGTTCCTTAAAACTAAGATTCAGAGGTACTATATCTACTCTATAGATCCCAGTCAGTATATAATTATGATGCAGGACTATACAGAGGAAGAGAGAAATAAATGGGCCAGCAAGCTCTTTGAAAAGTATGATCCACCTATTAACAGCGATGAACTGATAGAAGATATACTCGACAGGTTTAAAGGTACCTGGACTGTTGGTAATAATGTATTTAGCCTTAATGTGAAGATACTGAAAGCAATCATTCCAGATGATTTCAGAACAGTGGATGAAGTGAACTTCTTTATAGATAGTCCTGTTCCTAAGAACCTCGATAAGAATGTGCTGCATGGCGAGGATCTTAATTATTTGCTTAGAAGAACAGAGGTTGAAAATGCTATACTTCAAGGTATCGAGAAAGAGAAATTCGAGGTTTATTATCAGCCGGTTTATGAATTGGGCTCAAAGAAGCTATATGGAGCTGAAGCGTTGCTTAGACTCTTTGATGATAATCTGGGAAATCTATATCCGGATGAATTTATCCCTGTTATTGAGCAGATGGGTCTAATCGATGATGTAGACAACATGGTTCTCAGAAAGGTTTGCGAGTTCATAAAGAGTGGACTTCCGGAGAAGCATGAAATGCACTCGCTAAACGTGAATCTTTCTATTATTCAATGTGTACAGAAGGGCTTCGTCGGCAGAATCAATAAGATAGTTGATGAATATGATATAGATAAACATCTTATAACATTTGAGATAACAGAGTCGGTTGGTGCCGACGACTACAAAAAGCTGGGTGAGATAATAACTGAGCTTAAGAGTAGTGGATATCAGTTTGCCATGGATGACTATGGTACTGGTTACTCAAATATGCAATCGATTTTTTCACTGGATTTCGATGTTATCAAGATAGATAAGTCAATTCTCTGGGGTGCGGAGGCTTCTGATCTCGGAATGACTATTCTAACTAATAGCATAAATATGATTAAGCAGATGAAGAAGAAGATAGTAGTCGAAGGTGTTGAGACGGAGAGTCAGGAGAAGCTTCTGGAGACGCTGGGAGTTGATTATCAGCAGGGCTTCTATTTCTCAAGACCTGTGACCAAGGAAAGTTTCATTAAGGATATTCTGGGGGAAGAGGATGCTTAAGGACTATAGCAGAGAATATAGGCAGAAGTTAAGGACGCCTGAGGAGGCTGTCCAAGTCATAAAGAGTGGTGACTGGGTAGACTATACCAGTTCTCTTGGAATGCCAGTACTTCTGGATAGAGCGCTTGCTAAGCGTAGAGATGAGCTGAGTGATGTTAAGATTCGTGGCAATCTGATACCGGGACCAATTGAGGTTGCGGAATGCGATGAATCACAGGAGCATTTTGTTTATCATAGCTGGCACTGTTCTTCGTATGAGCGGAAGCTGTGTGACAGGGGGCTATGCTACTACATACCAATGGTGTTCCAGTATAATGCAGCCTATTATGAATACTTTATAGATGTAAATGTAGTAATGGTAAGTGTTACTCCGATGGATAAGCACGGTTACTTCAACTTCTCGGTTAATACAGGTGTAGCGGGTCCTATATGTGAGAAGGCGGACATCGTTATAGTTGAAGTAAATGACAATATGCCGAAGATTCACGGCGGATATGATGAATGCATCCATATATCTGATGTGGATTATATCGTTGAGGGCGAGCACGAGCCTTTCAAGAATCTGCTGCCGGTTATACCAAGAGAGATCGATTGGCAGATAGCAAATCATATCATTCCTTATATCGTTGATGGTGCCACTCTTCAACTCGGAATAGGAAGCATTCCAAATGCTGTGGGTGCGCTTATATCGGAGTCGGATATAAAGGATATCGGAATGCATACAGAGCTTTGTACGGATGCATATCTGGAACTATATCGTTCCGGAAAGCTTACTAATAAGCTCAAGAATATAGATAAAGGGAAGGGCGTTTTCGGGTGCGCAGTTGGTTCGAGAGACTTATATGAATGGCTGGATGATAATCCGAGTGTAGCCGCATTTCCGCTTGAATATGTTAACAGACCATTTAATATTGCGCAGATAGATAATATGGTTTCTATAAATGGCTGCGTGGCTGTAGATCTCTACGGTCAGGTGGCATCGGAGAGCTTCGCGGGTAGGCATATAAGTGGTACCGGTGGACAGCTGGACTTTCTGACGGGGGCCAGTGCGTCACGAGGAGGTAAGGCATTTATATGTATGTCCTCCAGATTTCAGGATAGGGACGGCAATTATCAGTCTTGCATAACGCCTCAGTTTAATGGAGATATCATAACGTCGCCTAGAAGCCAGGTGTATTTTATTGCGACGGAGTTCGGGGTGGTAAATCTCGAGGGCAAGTCGACCTGGGAGAGAGCGGAGGACTTGATATCTATAGCTCATCCTGATTTCAGAGACGAGCTTATAAAGGAAGCGGAGAATAGGAAGATCTGGCGCAGGTCTAATAAGATAAGGTAGCTCTAAATACTCCGATTAGAGCCGAATTAAGTGATTCTTGAAATTATATATATAATAAAGTATAATAACTATGTATGTGCTCAGAAATCCTGAGGGGAGTAGTTGGAGCAGATATAATATATTTTGGAAGTGAATAGTATGATATACAGTATGACAGGCTTCGGCAGGAGTGAATACTCTGACGAGGCCAGACGTGTGATTATCGAGATCAAGTCTGTGAATCATAGGTACTGTGATGTAAATATCAAGCTGCCTAGATCTATCAGCAGATTTGAGCCAGAGCTCAGAAAGAGACTCAAGAATTATGTTGAAAGAGGAAAGGTAGATGTATTTATAACATATACCAGTCTTAAATCCTCTGGATACCTGGTAAAGTATGATAAGGAAATACTCCAGCAGTATATGGACCATTTCAAGGCGATTGAAAAGGACTTTGGACTCGAAGAAGAGTATAAGCCAACTGTTGTTGCCAGATTTCCTGATGTATTTACAGTTGAGGAAAACTTCTACGTAGAGGATGAAGAGTATCAGATAATCGAGAAGGTTCTCGATGAAGCAGGTGCTCAGTTCCAGGAATCTCGTGCTAAGGAAGGTGCAAATCTTACCAAGGATCTTCTCGATAAGATGGATGAGCTTGAAGAGCTTACCTGCAAGGTCGACGAATTGGCCCCTAAGATTATCGAAGAATATCAGGCGAAGCTTACTGAGAAGGTTGCAAACCTTCTAGATACTGCAAATATAGATGAAAACCGAATCGTTCAAGAGGTTACTATCTATGCAGATAGAGTTGCAGTAGACGAAGAGCTCGTTAGACTTCATAGTCATATAAAGGCAGTAAGAGATATGCTGACACAGACAGATAAGCAGTCTGGGGATTCGAATTCTATCGGACGCCGACTGGATTTCATAGTTCAGGAGATGAACAGAGAAGCAAATACAACATTATCTAAGTCAGATACACTTGCTGTAACAGATATAGGTATCAATATGAAGACCTGTATCGAGAAGGTACGTGAACAGGTTCAGAATCTGGAATAAGGATAGGGGATAATATGAATAAGGGAAAACTTATAGTGGTATCTGGTTTTTCCGGAGCAGGCAAGGGGACAGTTATAAAAAGACTTGTTGAGAAGTATGACTACAGCCTTTCTATATCTGCAACAACCCGTCAGCCACGTGAAGGTGAGACAGATGGAAAAGAATACTATTTTAAAACAGTAGATGAATTTATGTCGCTTATCGATTATAATGGACTGATTGAATGGGCACAGTACGTAGATAATTATTATGGAACGCCTAGAAAGTTCGTTGAGGATGAGATAGCGGCTGGCAAGAATGTGATACTTGAGATAGAGGTTCAGGGTGCTATGAATGTTAAGGCACAGTATCCGAATGCTATTCTCATTTTCATAACAACTAAGGATATAGATACACTTTATAACAGACTCGTATCCAGAGGCTCTGAGACCAAGGACGTTATAGCTAAGAGAATGGCTAGAGCGGCTGAAGAAGCAACATCAATGGAGAACTACGAATTCATAGTTATCAATGATGATCTGGAAGAGTGCGTAGATGCAGTTAATTCAATAGTTGTTAGCGAATCCTGTAAAAAGGAAAACAGAACTGATTTCATGATTGGTATCAAGAATCAGCTGGATGAAAGAATTAAGTAATATAAAATCAGCTTGCTGAAAAAATAATTAAAACATGTCATTCTGAGAGCTTCGCTCGAAGAATCTTATACAAGGGAGGAAAAAGAAATGATACATCCATCATATAGTGATCTAATGGAGGTTGCAAACGAGGGCGTAGAGCCAGGTGAGCAGCCAGTAGTACAGAGCCGTTATTCAATAGTTCTTGCTACAGCAAAGAGAGCTAGACAGATAATTGCAGGTGATGAGCCATTTATCGATGGCGCTGAGGGCAAGAAGCCTCTTTCGATAGCAGTTGAAGAATTATACGAAGGTAAAATTAAAATTGTCGGTGATGATGAGTAATCATGAATGAAAAAGGGGACGCTGGTAACGTCCCCTTATGACATTTAAAGGGAGAAAGGTATGCGTTTAGAAGAGTTAGTTGAAGGTCTTGAATATGAGATAATATGCGGTGATCTGAGTATAGAGGTAAATGACATTACAAATGATTCTAGAAAGGCAGCAGGCGGCGGCCTGTACTTTGCTATACCAGGTGCTAAGTTTGATGGAGCAGAATTTATACCAGAGGTCATTCGTAAGGGAACGGCAGTTATAGTGACAGAGAAAAGTGAGTATGCACTGTCAAATATCCTTGAAAATGACATGTTGGTAAATGGTGAATTTGAAGAGATAGATAATAATACGGTTACTATCCTTAGTGTTCCAAGTGCTAGATATGCTATGGGAATGATAAGCTCTAAGTTCTACGGAGAGCCTTCGAGGGAACTTCGTGTTGTAGGTATCACAGGAACTAAGGGTAAGACAACTAC
>DFEN01000034.1 GCA_002368685.1 Lachnospiraceae bacterium UBA3801 | reverse complement strand
TGGGCTGAGCAGAATGGTGTTAAGCCAGAAGATGTATTCGTAGTATCTGTAATGCCATGTACAGCTAAGAAGTTTGAGAGACAGCGTGATCAGCTGAAGGTTAACGGACTGGATGATGTAGATGCTGTTATCACAACAAGAGAGCTTGCTCGTATGATCAAGCGTGCCGGTATCAGATTCGACAAGCTTCCAGAGGAAGATTGGGATCAGGATATCATGGGCGACTACACAGGTGCCGGAGTTATCTTCGGTGTTACCGGTGGTGTTATGGAGGCTGCACTTCGTACAGTTTACTTCAAGCTTACTGGTAAGGAGTCAGAGCCTATCGAGTTTAAGGCAGTTCGTGGACATGATGCTGGTATCAGAGAGGCTTCTATCGATATCAACGGAACAACAGTTAATGTAGCTATTGCTTCAGGTATGAAGTCAGCTAAGGTTCTCCTTGATGAGATCAGAGAAGGCAAGTCAAAGTATCAGTTCATCGAGATTATGGGATGTCCTGGTGGATGTATCAACGGTGGTGGTCAGCCTTACGTTCGTGAGTGCTTCCTTCCTAACGAAGATGATGACATCATGGATACATACAAGGAGAAGAGAGCTCAGGCTCTTTACTCAGAGGATGAGAGACAGACTCTTCGTCAGTCACACAATAATCCTCAGATCATTGATCTGTATGAGAAGTTCCTTGGTGAACCAAACAGCCATAAGGCACATGAGCTTCTGCATACAACATATGCAGCAAGAGAAGGCTTCAATGAGGTTTAATTACTAAATCAATGTAAAACAACCCCCTCTTAGCAACTCTACTAAGAGGGGGTTTTATTCATCTAATTATCCTTTATTTCATTTACATTTTCTATTCATCTGTAGCCCCACTACAGTCTACGTGACACCTCAGCACACGCTTCCATCGCGTCTATTAGACTTGCTCTAAAGCCTGCCTCTTCCAGCACCTGTACAGCCTCAATAGTTGTACCTGCTGGTGAGCAAACCATATCCTTAAGCTCTGCTGGATGTTTTCCAGTTTCGAGCACCATCTTGGCACTTCCAAGAACTGCCTGTGCAGCAAATTTATAAGCCTTTGCTCTAGGCATTCCAAGCTTTACTGCTCCATCAGCCATTGCTTCTATCATCATGAAAACATATGCTGGTGAACTACCGGATACTGCTACTACGCTATCCATCAGATTCTCAGGAACGACTTCTGCCTCCCCAAAGGAGGAAAGGATACTGAGAGCCTTGCTCAGCTCTTCTTCTGTAACCTTACCAGATGGACTAACTCCAGTCATACCCTCTCCTACGAGAGCAGGTGTGTTAGGCATAGTTCTTATTACCTTGAGCTCACGACCGAAGGCTTCATTATACCAGGCAATAGATTTACCAGCTACGATAGAAATGATGAGCTGATCTTCTTTTAGGTCTCCCTTTATTTCTTCAGCAACTACAGGAATAACCTGTGGCTTAACAGCAAGAAGAATTATCTCAGACTTAGAAACAACCTCTTTATTATCCGCAGTTACATTTATGCCAAACTCCTTAGCTGCCTTTTCTCTTTCTGCTTCAACAGGTGAGGAGCATATAATCTCTCCACTTGCTATTATTCCTTTTTTTACTATTCCACCGATTATAGCACTTGCCATATTTCCGGCGCCTATTATACCAAGCTTCATACATTTCACTCCCTTACAATAAACTAATAATAGTTTTATACCATTCTGAGATAGTAGTCAATTTGTTTTTGGAAAACAGGCGAGGGTTGACATACACTGAAATAACATTTAATGTGTGATGTATGCATGAGAATAAACCCGAAACAGAATATGTAATACTAGTGGCAGTCGATACTGGTGATGACCGTTCTACTATAGACGCCAAGTCTTCTCTAGACGAGCTCGAGGAGCTTGCTGAGACAGCGGGCGCTGTAGTTGTAGGTCGAATGATCCAGAAGCTGCCTTCTTTTAATGCGTCCACTTATATAGGAAGTGGTAAAATAGAAGAACTTGGCATTATGATACTTGATAAGGGTGCAACCGGAATCATTACAGATGATGAGCTAAGTCCCGCGCAAATGTATAACCTCGGAAAAGTTCTAGACACAAAGGTTATGGACCGCACAATGGTTATCCTTGATATCTTCGCAAACCACGCAAGAACTGCGGAAGGTAAGCTTCAGGTAGAGCTGGCGCAACTCCAATATAGACTATCCAGACTTACAGGAAAGGGTATCTCTATGTCTCGTCTAGGAGGCGGAATAGGAACTAGAGGACCTGGAGAAAAAAAGCTGGAGCAGGATAGACGTGTTATAAGAAATCGTGTAGCTCAGTTAAAAAGAGAACTCAGTGAAGTTGTTGCCCATAGAGAGCTGACTAGAAAGGGACGCGAAGCTGGAAGTATCCCCGTATTCGCAATAGTCGGTTATACAAATGTTGGCAAGTCTACTCTTCTAAATGCACTTACTGGCGCAGATATTCTCGCAGAGAATAAGCTCTTCGCTACGCTTGATACAACCACAAGAATCTATGAATATTCAAGGGAAGCCTCCGCCAGTAAACAGAAGGTTCTACTAACCGATACCGTAGGTTTTATAAGAAAGCTTCCTCACAACCTGATAGATGCCTTCCGAAGCACTCTTGAAGAGGCTTGTTACGCAGACTATATAATTCATGTAGTCGATGCTTCTAGCCCTGATAGAACAGGCGAGATGCAGGTAGTATACGAAACCCTGGATATGCTGCTTAAGGGTGCTTCAAAAAAGATAATCACTATCTTCAACAAAATAGATAAGCTCCCTGATCCAGATGACCGCTTAGGTCTTCTAGATAAGAGAGCCTGTGAAACACTTCAGATATCTGCCAAGGAGGGACTAGGTCTAGATGAGATAAATAAGGCCATAGACTCTATCCTTCGCGAAGACAGAAAATATATTGAACTTTTAATTGATTACAAGGATATGGCCAAGCTGGCTCGTATAAAAGCTACTGGCGAAATCCTCGAAGAAAAATACCTGGATAACGGAGTATGGATCAGGGCTTATATATAGTGCCTTATATCCGTGATAGCCTCAACCTTATATTTTCAGTGTTCTCGTAGCATTGAGTACTGCAAGAACCATAACTCCAACATCTGCGAAAATCGCTATCCACATATTTGCTATACCAAAGGCTCCAAGTATAAGACATAGAACCTTTACTGCAATAGCAAATGTAATATTCTGTTTAACTATTCTCAGGGTCTTTCTAGATATCTTCATAGCAAGAGATATCTTAGCAGGGTCATCGTCCATAAGAACTATATCCGCAGCCTCTATAGCTGCATCTGAACCCATGGCTCCCATAGCTATTCCTATATCAGCTCTAGCAAGCACGGGAGCATCATTTATACCATCTCCTACGAAGGCAAGCTTTCCGCTAGTCTTCTGCTCTTCCTCGAGAAGCTTCTCAACTTCCGTCACCTTATCCCCTGGAAGAAGCTCTGACTTATACTGTGAAACTCCTACCTTTTCAGCTATAAGCGAAGCCGCCTTCTCTGAATCGCCAGTAAGCATAATTGTTTTAATGCCTTGCTTACTAAGCTTCGACATAGCCTCCTGGCTTGTTTCCTTAAGCTCATCCGCTATAACTATGCATCCAAGATACTTTATCTCTGATGCCTGATTCTTTTCAGACAGTCGACTCTCTGCTACATATACAACCGTACCTTCGTCATGCTCTTTTAACACTGGAGCACCGATCTTTTTCATGAGTCTCATATTGCCTGCATATATCTTATAATGTACCTCTTCGCCAGATGCGACTTTTTTTTCTACAGACTCAACAACTCCATCCGGAGATTCCTTATAACTTACAGAAGCGCCCTTTACCTGTCTATACTTTATAGATATACCATGTCCGGCTATCTCCTCAACATCATAGATTAGATTATGATCTATCTCCGCACTGAATTCCTTCTTATAAGCTCTAAGTATTGATTCAGCTATAGGATGATTCGAAGCACTCTCACAATTAGCAGCTCTCTCCAGTAGATAATCTCTCGACACATCATCATTAGTAAATATTTCCTGAACCTCAAAAACTCCCTTTGTTAGAGTTCCTGTCTTATCGAAAACAATAGTATCTGTTGAAGCAAGCGCTTCCAGATAGTTTGAACCCTTTACAAGTATACCCTTAGAGGAGGCACTTCCTATTCCACCAAAGAAGCTGAGTGGAACAGATATAACAACTGCACATGGGCAGGATATAACGAGGAATGTCAGTGCTCTCATCAACCAATCCAACCAATCTGCCGGCAGTCCTAGTAGCAGCCTGACAACCGGAGGAAGCACAAAAAGTGCAAGTGCTGAGTAACATACTATTGGGGTGTAGTACTTAGCAAAGCGCGAAATAAAGTTCTCCGCTTTCGCCTTTCTCATACTTGAATTCTCAACCAGCTCAAGTATCTTCGAAACAGTAGAATCCTCAAACTCTTTCGTAGTCTTAATCTTGATCATTCCTGTAAGGGATATACATCCACTTATTATTTCTTCGTCAGGATGAGCAGCTCTAGGAACAGATTCACCTGTAAGAGCACTTGTATCAAGACTAGTATCTCCCTCAACGATTATTCCATCTATAGGAACTCTTTCGCCAGGATTTACTACTATAATAGAGCCTATCTCAACGTCGTCAGGATCCTCCTCTGTAATTGAACCATCCTCATGTAGGACATTTGCAACCTCTGGACAGATATCCATCAGATCAGATATATTCTTGCGACTCTTGCCAACCGCTATACTCTGGAAGAGCTCGCCTATCTGATAGAAAAGCATAACCGCTACGCCTTCTCTATATTCGCCCGTTGCTATAGCACCTATAGTTGCAATAGTCATAAGAAAGCATTCATCAAAGACCTGACCATTACGGATATTCTTGAAGGCCTTCAGCAAAACATCATATCCTACTATAAAATAAGGAATGAGAAATGCTATCAGCTCTACCCACCATGGAAGACCCACAAAATGAAATGCTACGGATAGTCCCACGACAAGAACAAGAGAAACTATACATCTAATTAAATTGTTCTTCTGTTTCTTTGACATTTGTTACTCCATACTAAAAAGCTAGTAATTAAATCTCTAGCCATAAATTCTCTAGTTATTAACTCTCTAGTCTATAAAAATCTCAAAATCGTCTTCAACCTTCTTGCAGTTCTTAAGAGCGTCTCTAATTACTACGTCAGGATCTACGCCGTCCTCAAACTCAACTTTACATTTAAGAGTCATAAAGCTAAGTGTTGCATCCTTTACGCCCTCTGTCTTCTTAATTGTTTCCTGCATCTTCTCTGCACATGCTGCACAGTCTACATCTACCTTATATGTTTTCTTCATAATCGTTCTCCTTGTCTTTACCAATAATTTACTCTTCTAAGTGTTCCATACCGAGCTCAAGTATAGATTTAACATGATCATCATCTAATGAATAAAATATACTCTTTCCCTCTCTACGGAACTTTACCAGCTTGGAATCCTTCAGTATTCTAAGCTGATGGCTTACTGAGGACTGGCTCAGTCCTAGTATTGTTGCAATATCACCGACACATAACTCATGATCAAATAATGAATATAAAATCTTAATTCTGGTTGAATCGCCAAATATCCTGAATAATTCAGACAGATCATATAGATATGAATCCTCTGGCATATTCTTGGCTATCTTTTCAGCTGCTTCACCATTAAATATCTTCTCCTCTTTCATTTGTGTTCTCCTTTTTGTAAGAAAGATTCTTCGCCTAAAGGCTCAGAATGACAGTACATATTACTCTTAGTGACATTATGAATAGCTTTAACATGCGTCCAATATCTAGTATGAGTTGACATAATTGCCACAATATCTTGCCTTTTAATATATGCACGATTGTTCATATGTTCAATATACTCCTCTCTATCCCCCATGTCAACCACTTTTTTATTGTTAAAAGTTACAAACAACTATCGATTATTGCGTTTTTATTAACAGATTATACAAAATGTTACAAAATTGTTGCATTTTAGTTAATAATGTTGTAAAACTGTATAGGATTTTGAAAGGAGTAATTATGAAGAAGCAAGTTAAATCGATTATTATTGGTATTACATTTGCAACACTAGCAATAATCGGAATTCAGGCTCCAGCTATGGATACAGCAGCTGATGAACCTACCCCAATTAACAAGTTCACACTTAACATCCTTGAAGAACATAAAGCAGAAGTAGAGAAGCAGAAAGCAAATGATGCTAGATGCCTAGCACATTTAAGCGACAAGATTGATGAATATAAAAGAATAGATATGGCTAAAAAGGCTGAGCTTAAGGGCGAGAATAATAATCAGCCAAATACATCAAATATGACACCAATTGGTACATATGAACTGACAGCTTATATCGCAACAGGTAATCCTTGTGCATCAGGTGTTTACCCAACAGTAAATCACACAGTAGCATGTAATTCACTTCCACTTGGAACACATATATACATCGAAGGCTACGGAGAATATGTAGTTGAAGATACCGGCGGAATGGGCGGCGGAGTTATCGACGTATTTGTATCAGATTATTCATCTGCAATCAGCTTCGGTAGAAGAACTGCAAATGTATATATAGTAGAACAGTAGAATAGAAAATCCACTTAATACTTATAAATATATAAAAGCCGATGATCAGTTGTGATTGTCGGCTTTTAATATTTCATATGCTTTTTTATAT
>DFEN01000049.1 GCA_002368685.1 Lachnospiraceae bacterium UBA3801 | reverse complement strand
AGTGGCTTTACTTTGGATATCTTGCTGCTGTTAAGACTCAGAATGGTGCAGCTATGTCTGTTGGTCGTGTATCTACATTTCTTGATATATATATTGAAAGAGATCTGAAGAAGGGTATCCTTACAGAACAGCAGGCTCAGGAGCTTATTGATCACCTTGTTCTTAAGCTTCGTATGGTTAAGTTTGCCCGTATTCAGTCCTATAATGAACTGTTTTCAGGGGATCCTGTATGGGCTACTCTTGAGGTTGGCGGAATTGGAATGGACGGAAGACCTCTTGTTACAAAGAACTGCTACAGATTCCTTCATACTCTTGAGAATATGGGACCTTCACCAGAACCAAATCTTACAGTACTTTATTCTTCACAGCTTCCAGAAAGCTTCAAGAAGTATGCAGCTAAGATATCTGTTGATACAAGCTCTATACAGTATGAGAATGATGATGTTATGAAGCCTGTATGGGGAGATGATTATTCTATTTGTTGTTGTGTATCAGCAACTCAGACTGGTAAGGAAATTCAGTTCTTCGGGGCTAGAGCTAACCTTGCAAAATGCCTCCTCTTCGCCATTAACGGAGGAGTTGATGCTAAGTCTAGAGTTCAGGTTGGACCAGCTGCTAGACCTATTACATCTGAATATCTTGATTATGACGAAGTTATAGAAAGATTCGAGTTCATGCTGGATTGGCTGGCTGGACTCTATGTAAATACACTTAATCTTATACATTATATGCACGATAAGTATTATTATGAGGCAGCAGAAATGGCCCTTATAGATACTAATGTACGTCGTACATTTGCAACTGGTATCGCAGGTTTCTCACATGTTATAGATTCTCTTTCTGCTATTAAGTATGCAAAGGTTAAGGTTATTCGTGATGAGGAAGGTTTCGCTGTTGATTATAAGACTGAAGGCGACTTCCCTAAGTATGGTAATGATGATGATAGAGCCGATAATATAGGTGTATGGCTTCTCAAGACTTTCCTTGCTGATATCAAGAAGAGACATACATATCGTAATTCAGAGCCAACTACATCTATTCTTACGATCACATCAAATGTCGTATATGGTAAATTCACAGGAAGTCTCCCTGATGGACGTAAGGCTTGGACACCACTTGCTCCAGGAGCTAATCCAAGCTACGGAGCAGAGACTTCAGGACTTCTTGCTTCTCTTAATTCAGTTGCTAAGATACCTTATGTATGGGCACTTGATGGTATATCAAATACACAGTCTATGAACCCTTCAGCTCTTGGTAATACAGAAGAGGAGAGAGTTCAGAATCTTGTAAATGCAATGGATGGATACTTTGATCAGGGTGCACATCACTTGAATGTAAATGTATTCAGTCGTGAAACTCTTGAAGATATAATGGAGCATCCGGAAAAACCTGAGTATGCTAACTTTACTATTCGTGTTTCAGGATATGCAGTTAAGTTCATAAGTCTTACAAGAGAGCAACAGCTCGATGTTATTAATAGAACATTCCATGAGAGTTTATAATCTGTTCTTATTAAATATATAGTAGATGGAAGATTAAATGGATAATACATTAGGTTATATTCACTCAACAGAAAGCTTTGGCGCAGTTGACGGCCCTGGACTTAGATTTATAGTCTTTCTCCAGGGCTGTAATATGCGTTGCAAATATTGTCATAATCCAGAAACATGGTTCACACTTCCGAATGAGAAGAATAAAGCATTTTTGGAGTCGCATGGCATAAAAGTAGAAGAGCGTACTGCTGAAGATGTATTAAAACAAGCTTTAAGATATAAGTCCTACTGGAAGAATGGTGGCGGTATCACTGTTAGTGGTGGTGAGGCGCTACTGCAGATAGATTTTGTTACTGAGCTTTTTCGACTGGCAAAGGAGCAGAGCGTAAATACTTGTCTTGATACTTCAGGGAATCCATTTACATTTGAAGAAGAATTCTTAGATAAGTTTAATAAACTTTGCAAATATACCGATCTTTTCATTTTAGATATCAAACATATAAATGATGAAAAACATAAAGAGTTAACAGGTTTTTCAAACAAAAATATTCTAGATATGGCCAGGTACTTATCTGTTAATGGAAAGGATATGTGGATCAGACATGTCCTTGTTCCTGGAATCACTATTTTGGATGCATTACAATCCGAAGAAGAAACATATAAATATATATATGATCTTGCGGAGTTTATCAAAACACTTGATACAGTTACTAAGGTAGAAGTGCTGCCATATCATAGGCTGGGATTACCAAAATATGAATCCCTTGGTATCAAGTATCCAATACCAGAAATCCTTCCGCCTACTGATGAACAGCTTAAAAAAGTTCGTGAAATTCTGAATAAGAAATGATTTTTGTGTATTTTGTCTATTTTATTTAAAAATCCCATGAAAATATTAACATTAGGCAAATATGTTATTTGTTGCAATATTTAATAGGTTTATGCTATTATTAAAAAGCGTGTTTAGGTCTTAAAGTAATTTAACACTTTAATGCATAAAAGTGCAGGCTCATTTTATTGATGAGCTTTACAGTATTATAAGTAACTAATTTTTATGTAACTATTTTTATTAAATTATATGGAGGAATTATCTATGTCAAAGAAAGTCGTACTCGCTGGCGCTTGCCGTACAGCAATCGGAACAATGGGTGGATCACTCAGTAACACTCCTGCAGCAGAGCTTGGTTCAATCGTAATCAAGGAAGCTCTTAATCGTGCAGGTGTTGCAGCTGATCAGGTTGATCATGTATATATGGGTTGTGTTATCCAGGCAGGTCAGGGTCAGAATGTTGCACGTCAGGCATCAATTAAAGCAGGACTTCCTGTTGAGACTCCAGCAGTTACAATCAACGTTGTATGTGGATCAGGTCTTAACGCAGTTAACATGGCAGCTCAGATGATTCAGGCAG
>DFEN01000013.1:26449-26674 GCA_002368685.1 Lachnospiraceae bacterium UBA3801 | reverse complement strand
ATACAAGGGCAAGAATATATTTGAAGTGCTTGATATGTCAGTGGATGAGGCGTGCGACTTCTTCGAGGCTGTGCCACCTATATATCGTAAGATCAAAACACTTCAGGATGTAGGTCTTGGCTATATCAAGCTAGGGCAGCCTTCGACAACTCTATCGGGTGGTGAGGCGCAGCGAATCAAGCTTGCTACAGAGCTTTCAAAGAGAAGTACCGGAAATACTATCTA